>JBFMAS010000264.1:0-7323 GCA_040755575.1 Thermodesulfobacteriota bacterium | reverse complement strand
GGCGCGCCGGCGCCGCTCGCCCGCGCCGAAGCCGCCGACTACCGCGCACGGCTCGCGGCGCTGCTGCGCGGCGCCGTGCCGGCGCCGCGTGCCCTCGCCGGCGACGACGGCCTGGTGTTCGTCGAGTGGGAGGGGAGCATCCCGAGCGGAGCGGGGTCGTACGCGTTCGCGATGGTCGACCGCTTCGACCTGGTCGACGGCCGCATCCTCGCCGCGCGCAGCTACTTCGACGCCGCGGCGCTGGCGGCGGCGCTCGCGACGTAGCGGGCCGGCGCGCCGCGGCTCAGGCGGCGACCGGCGCCCGGGCCGAGCGCATCGGCACGTACTCCGGCGGGGCGCCGAGTCCGAGCTCCGCGCGGACGCGCTCGAGCGGCAGCGTCAGCAGGTGCTCCCAGTCGGCGGCCGGCAGCCACGCCGCCCGCCGCCCGCGGCGATAGCCCTCGACCATCACCGGGCGTGCGAACGCGGCGTCGCCCTTCGCGCGCAGATACGCGACCGCGACGATGAAGCCGACGCCGCGGTTGCGCGTCTGCGCGTAGCTGAAGGCGAGCAGCGCCGCCTCGCCGACCAGGTCGCGGCCGTAGCCGGTGACGACGTGCCAGAGGTCGTGCATGTCGCGCAGCCGGTCGGCAAAGAGCCGCCGCTCCGGGCCGATGTCGTCGCGGCGGGCGGCCATGCTCGCATCGGCGAGGCCCTGGCCGGTGATCTGCTCGCGCTCGGTGAAGTCGAAGTAGATCCTGCCGAGCGTGCCCTGCGGCAGCGTCCTCAGGCGCTCGCGGTCCTCGAGCGTCGCGAGCAGGTTGCGCCGCTCGCGCAGGATGCGCTCGCCGGTCGCGGTGGCGCGAAAGCGCAGGAAGAGGCGCTCGCCCGCGTTGCCCGACAGCGCGTCGATGATCTCGAACACCTTCGCCGTGTCGTCGGGGTCGGCGATCAGCGCGCGGATCGCGCGCAGCGCGCGCAGCGGCTGGATGCGCTTCCTCTTCGGCTTCGTCGTTTCCGTCATGTCTCGACCTCCGTGACCCGGCACACGAGGCGTGATAGCTGCTGACAGGAATGTCAGTATCCGCCTACGTACAGGATTGTCAATAGTGGCGACGGCGAAGACGCCCCGCCGGCGGCGGACGGCGGAGGACGCGCGTCACGAGATCCTGGCCGCGGCGCAGCGCCGCCTCGCGGAGGGCGGCCCCGAGGCGATCCGCCTGCAGGACATCGCGCGCGACCTCGGCATCTCGCACCCGACGATCCTGCACCACTTCGAGAGCCGCGAGGGGCTGATGCAGGCGCTCGCGCGCTCGGCGATCGGCGCGCTCAACGACGACGTGCTGCGCGCGATCTCCGACCCGAGCCGCGGCACCACGCCCGAGGCGGTGCTCGACCGGGTCTTCGAGACGCTCGGCGGGTCGGGCCACGCGCGGCTGCTCGCCTGGGCCGCGCTCAGCGACCGCGCGCCGGCCTCTCCGCGCGGCGACACACCCCGTCCCCAGCAGCTCCTGCGGGTGCTGGGCGACGCCGTGCACCGCCGCATGCTGGACGAGGCGCGCGCGGCGGGCGGCCGCGCGCCCGCCCGCGAGGAGGCGGACTTCTCGGTGCGCCTGGTCGCCGCCGCGATGCTCGGCGACGCCCTGATGGGCGACGTCTTGAATCGCCTCGCCGGGCTGCCCAACGATGCCTCGGTGCAGCGCCGCTTCCGCATCTGGCTCGCTCGCCTGCTCGACGAGCGCCTGCGTCGCGCCGTCGCGCCCGCTCGCCGCAGGAGGGCCAAGCGCTGACGCCGAGCGCTCGGGGCGCGGCCCTCGCCGTTCCGCCCGACGCCACGCCGCGCCGACGCCGATGAGCGAGCGCCGCTCCCCCGACCGCCTGCTCGGGCTCGAGCCGCTGCATGCGATCACCCGCCTCGCGGTGCCGACGACGCTCGTGATGCTCGTCGCCGCGGTGTCGAACGTGCTCTACACCTACTACGTGAGCCGGCTCGGGGCGGACGCGATCGCGGCCGTCTCGCTGGTCTTCCCGATCTCGCTCGTCGCGATGACCGCGATGGGCGGCGGCATCGGCGGCGGCACCACGTCGGCGATCGCGCGCGCGCTCGGCGCACGACGCGTCGAGCAGGCGAACGCCACCGCCGCGAGCGGCCTGCTGCTCGCGATCGCGATCGGCGTCGCCTTCGCCGCCTTCATGCAGGTCGCGGGACGCACCGTGTTCGGCTGGATGGGCGGCCGCGGCGCCGTGCTCGACGACGCGACCGGCTTCGCGCGCGTGCTGTTCGGCGGCGCCGCGATCACCTTCGTCGCCGGCATGTTCGACAGCGTGCTGCGCGGCGAGGGCAACGTGCGCGTGCCGGCGATCTGGTCGAGCTCGTCGCTGCTCTTGCAGATCGTGCTCACGCCCGTGTTCATGTTCGTGCTCGAGCTCGGCCTGCCGGGCGCGGCGGGTGCGATGCTGCTCTCGCAGCTTCTCGCGCTCCTGCCGCGCGCCGCGTTCGTCTTCGGCGGCGAGGGCGTGCTGCGGCCGCGGCTCGTCGCGCCGCGCATCGCTCTCGAGCCGCTGCGCGAGATCCTGCGCATCGGCATCCCGGCGTCGCTGTCGACCACCATCAACTACGTCGGGGTCATGATCTTGACGGGCGTCGTGGCGCGCCTCGGCACGCCGGACCTCGCCGCCTACGGGCTCGGCACGCGGCTCGACTTCCTGCTGCTGTCGTTCGCCTTCGGCGTGAGCGCGGCCGTGCTGACGCTGGTCGGCCTCGCGACCGGAGCCGGGCGTCCCGAGCGGATCGCGTCCTACGTGCGCGCCGCCTGCGCGCTGATCACCGGCGTGCTGCTCGTCGCGAGCGCGGTGCTGTGGTGGCGGCCGTCGCTGTGGATCGGCATCTTCACCGACGACCCCGGCATCCACGAGGTCGGCGCGCTCTACTTCCGCATCGTCGGCCCGTCGTACCCCTTCGTCGGCCTGTCGATGGTGCTCGCGTTCGCCTTCCAGGGGCTCGGCCGCGCGACGCCGCCGCTCGTCGTGATGGCGGTGCGCGTGCCGATCGTGCTCGCCGTGGCGTCGCTCTGCGTCGGCGCGCTCGATCTGCACGAGGCGGCGGTGTTCGCGACGATCGCCGCGGGCAACGTGCTCGCGAGCACGGTGCTCGCCGCGCTGTTCGTGCGCGAGCTGCGCCGGCGCAACGCCGCGGCTCTCGCGCGCGACGCCGCTTGACGTCCCGGCTCCGCGGTCAGGCCGCCTCCGGCTCCAGCTCTACCTCGACCACCGTCGCGAGCGGGTCGAGCAGGCGCTCGGGGACGGCGATCGTCAGCTCGCCGGTCGGGCTCGCGTTGAACAGCGTGTCGATCACCGTGCAGCGCGCGCGGTGCTCGAGCGGCGTGCCCGACGCGAGCTCGCGCACCGCCCGCACCTTGCGGACGGCAACGCCGCGCACCGCGACCGTCTCGTACGGGCGCGCGAGGAGATGCAGGAAGAGGCGGCTCCCCCTGCGCGTCGTCGGGCCGTAGAACTGCCAGGGCTCGAGGCCGGGCCGCGTGTCGTGGATCGCGTCGGCGTGCTTCGCCATCCACCCCGCGAGCGCGTCGAGCCGCTCGGCCTGCCAGCCGGGCAGGCTGCCGTCGCCGGCCGGCGACACGTTGAGCAGCAGGTTGCCGCCGCGCCCCGCGACCTCGCACAGCGTGTGCACGAGCTGGCGCGCCGACTTGCGCTCGTCGTCCGAAGGGACGTGGCCCCAGCTCTCGTTCATCGTCAAGCACGTCTCCCAGCGCCGCGCGGGCGCCACCGCGGGGACGAACTGCTCGGGCGTCTCGTAGTCGCCCGCGCCCGGCAGCCGGTCGTTGATCAGGATGTCCGGCTGCAGCGAGCGGATCATCGCCTCGAGCTCGCCGCTGCGCCACTGCTCGGCGCTGCGCTCCCAGCCGCCGTCGAACCAGAGCAGGTCGATGCGGCCGTAGCCCGTCAGCAGCTCGCGGATCTGGCCGAACAGGACGTCGAGGTAGCGCCGCCACTGCTCGTCCGTCGGGCGTGGCACCATGCCGAAGCGGTACGGGCGATGCTCGTCGGCGAACGCCGGGTAGTCCGGGTGGTGCCAGTCGCAGAGCGAGAAGTAGAGCCCGACGCGCAGCCCCGCGTCGCGTGCGGCCTCGACGTACTCGCGCACGACGTCGCCGCGGTAGGGCGCGTGCATCGAGGAGAACGTGCCGTGGCGCGTGTCGAACAGCGCGAAGCCGTCGTGGTGCTTCGCCGTCAGCACCGCGTAGCGCATGCCGGCGCGCTTCGCGTGCGCGAGCCACTCGCGCGCGGCGCCCTTGCGCGGCGCAAAGCTCTCCGCACCCGCGTGGTACTCGGCCGCCGGCACGTCCTGGCAGTGCGGCAGCGCCCTCGTGCCGCCGACCAGCGGCCAGGACAGCTCGAGTCCGCGCGCGCTCGCGTGGCCCCAGTGGACGAACATGCCGAAGCGGGCGCCGTCGAACCAGTCGCTCATGGCGCCCTCATCGCACGGCGGCCGCCATCGTGGAAACGGCGGCGTTGCTCCGCGCCGCGCCGCGCCGTAGCGTCGCGGCGATGCGCACCGAGGAGCTCGTCGAGCTGTGCGACCTGAACTTCGCCGAGGCGAACCGCGAGCTCTCGCGCCGCGCGGGCGGGGCGACGCACGACGAGGACGGGCTCATGCTCTACGCGGGCGCCCACGAGCTGCCGGTGCTCATGAACGGCGTGCTGCGCACCGCGTCGCGGCTCGGTCCGGACGAGGTGCTGGCGCGCGCGAACGCGTTCTTCGCGCCGCGCCGCCGCGGCTACTCGATCCTGATCCGCGCGCATGCGGACGACGACCTCGCGTGCGCGGCGGAAGCGGCGGGGCTCGAGAAGTTCGGCGAGCCGCCCGCGATGGTCCTCGAGCGCCCGCTGCCCGCTGCCGTCGCGCCGCCCGGTGTGACGCTGCGCCGGGTCGAGAGCGAGGAGGACGCGGCCGCCTTCGGTCGCGTCATGGGCGAGGCGTATGCGACCTACGGCATGCCGCCCGACTGCGGGCCGGCCACCGTGGGAAGGCTCGAGGTGCTCGCCGCGCCGCACATCGCGACCTTCGTCGCCGCGCGCAGCGGCGAGGTGCTCGCGGGCGCGATGGTGATCGTCACGCACGGCGTCGGCGGCGTGTACTGGGTCGGCACGGTGCCGGCGGCACGCGGCCGCGGCCTCGCCGAGCTCTGCACGCGGGCCGCGAGCAACGCCGGCTTCGACCTCGGCGCGCGCATCGCGGCGCTGCAGGCGTCGGTGATGGGCGAGCCGATCTACCGGCGCATGGGCTACGTCACGGTGACGCGCTACCCGAGCTTCGTGCGCTTCTCGCCGCCCTCGTCGAGCGTGAAGCCGTAGCCCGCGAGGTGCGGGAACGCGGCGGCGCGCCGCTCGACCTCGCGGACCAGCGCCGGCGCCCACTCGACCCTGGTGCGCGTGTGCGTCGGGTGCGCGAAGACGATCGCGCGGCACTGCTCGAGCCAGGCCGGCTCCGGCTCGAGGCCGAGGAAGGAGCACAGCCGGACGAGGCTCGCGCTCGGGTCGGCGAGGAACTGCTCGTGCCGGACGGTCACCAGCTCGCCCGCTCGGCAGAGCTCCGGCAGGCGGGCCGTCGTCGCGCAGAGCTCGAAGTAGTAGCCCGCCGCGTCGGCCAGCGTGCGGCGCTCCCAGAGCGCGATCGCCGCGATGTTGTCGAACGGGTTGCGGACGACGTGGATCAGGCGCAGCGGCACGCCCGTCAGCGCCCGCACGCGCTCCAGGAAGTCCGGCTGCCGGGCGAGGCAGCGCGTCACCGAGCCGCCGCGCTTGTCGCCGATCACGCGCAGGCGCGAGAACCGTCCCTGCCACGCGCCCGGCACGCGGTAGGAGTAGTTGCTCCGGTCGCCGCGCAGGTGGAACCACTGCGCGCGCGCCAGCAGGCGCGCGTAGAGCTCGTCGCGCGAGCAGCCGGCGAGGATCAGCGGCGGCGCGTCGAGCTCGTGTGCGACGACCGCGTCGCGGTGCGCGTTCAGCGCGGCGCCGATCAGGCTGTGTCCGCTGCGCGGGTAGCCGACGAACAGCAGGAAGCGCTCGACCGCCGCGAAGTCCGCTGCCCGGCTGCGCGCGAGCCATGCGCTCCACGCGTCCTGGACGACCCGGTAGAGCGCGTCGCGCATCGCATCGCGATCCTATCGCGACCGCCCGCGATCGTATAGCGTCCGCCGCGCGAAGGGCGGCTCATCGACGTGCCATCGCGACCCGTACCCGTTCGCCGTGCAGTGGGCGCACTCCGCGGGCGACGCGGCGCGGGCGCTGCGCCGCGGCCGGCTGCGCGCGCTGATCGCCGAGCGCACGCGCGACGCGGCGCGGTCGCGGCCGTCAGCCGACAGCCGGCCGGCAGTGCGAGACGACGGCGCGGAACTTCCCGCCGCCGCGCTCGAGCGCGCCGCGGCTCGCGTCCAGCACGGCGTCGTCCCCGAGGAGGCGTCGTAGCGCCGGCAGGGGGCGCGCGAGAGCGCGCGCGAAGGCGTCGCCGTCGAGCGTCGCGAGGCGCAGCTCGAAGCGGCGGGGCTCGTGCTGCGTGAGCTGGTACTGCAGCACGTCGGCGTCGTCCTTGAGCACCTGCCACACGGCGCGCGGATGGACGAAGCGGCCGTCGGCGAGCGTGACGACGTCCTCGACGCGGCCCTCGAGCTCGCCGAGCACGCGCAGCGTGCGCCCGCAACCGCAGCTCGCGTCGCGCCACGCCGCCAGGTCGCCGATCGGGTAGCTGATCAGCACCGTCGCGCGGTTGACGAGGTTCGAGATCACCACCCGGCCCGCGACACCGGGGGCCGCGTCGCGGCCGTCGTCGTCGACGACCGGCACGTGGCACAGGTCCTCGTGCACGTGGAAGCCGGTCGCACGCTCGCAGAAGTAGCCGATCTTGAACGACTCGACGGCGTTGTAGCGCGACAGCACCGGCACGCCGAAGCGCTGCTCGACGAGCTCGCGCGCGCCGTGCGGCAACGCCTCGCCCATGTACATGACGGCCTTCGGCGGGCGCAGCGCGAGGCCGCGCGCCGCGACCGTCCTGAAGAAGAGGTCGAGCCAGCCGCCGTAGCCGACCAGCACGTCCGGGCGCTCGGCCTCGGCCAGCGCCACCACCTCCTCGACCGGCGTCGACAGGGGCACGAAGCGCCGCTTCGGCTGCACCGGCAGGCGCGCCGCGTCGGCGTAGAAGGCGGTGACCTTCTTGAACGTCGAGGTCTCGTAGCCGACGTACAGCTCGCGCGGCCGGAAGGTGCCGCACAGGCGGTTCACGGGCTCGCGCTCGCGCTCGCCGAACGCGATGTTCGCGAGCAGCGA
>JBFMAS010000263.1:0-8642 GCA_040755575.1 Thermodesulfobacteriota bacterium | reverse complement strand
GCCCGCACGCCTTGACTCGCCGGACCCCCTCGTTTAAGGCCCGCGTAGATCGCCCGGAAACGCTGGCGCCGAAGGCGCCGGGCGACGGCGGCCAATGCGCAGCGAGGGACTCGACGCCCACGGCAACCTCCGCTCGCCCCGCGAGTGGCGCCCTCTCGACCGTGCCGCCGCGCTGGCCGCGCTCGACGCGCGCGACGCCGCCCTCGACGAGCTGCGTGCGCGGGCCCGCGAGCTGTGCGACGCCGGCAAGGGCAGGACCATCACCTTCTCGCGCAAGGCCTTCTTCCCGGTCACCAACCTGTGCCGCGACCGGTGCGCCTACTGCACGTTTCGCCGCGACGAGGGCGAGGACGGCGCCTGGACGATGACGCCGGCGGAGATCCGCGCGTGGGCCGAGCGCGCGCGCGATCTGCGCTGCCAGGAGGCCCTGATGTGCCTCGGCGACAAGCCCGAGGCCGCCTTCGCCGGCCACCGCGCGTTCCTCGCGCGCCGCGGCCTCTCGTCGACCATCGAGTACGTCGCCGAGGCGTGCCGCATCGCGCTCGAGGCCGGCCTGCTGCCGCACTCGAACCCCGGCGTGATGAGCGCCGAGGAGCTCG
Organism: Thermodesulfobacteriota bacterium; assembly: GCA_040755575.1. GTDB lineage: Bacteria > Desulfobacterota > Binatia > UBA12015 > UBA12015 > DATCMB01. The sequence goes on along the minus strand of JBFMAS010000263.1, from coordinate 8,043 downwards.
CCCTTCTGAGGCCGCTCAACGCGAGCCTCGGCATGATGCTCGAGACCACGAGCGAACGTCTGCGACGCAAGGGGCACGCGCACTACTACGCGCCCGACAAGGACCCGGGCCTGCGTCTGCAGGTGCTGCGCGACGCCGGCGAGCAGCGCATCCCGTTCACGACGGGCCTGCTGATCGGCATCGGCGAGACCCTCGAGGAGCGCGTCGACACCTTGCTCGCGATCGCCGACTTGCACCAGCGCTACGGCCATGTGCAGGAAGTGATCGTGCAGAACTTCCGTGCCAAGCCGGACATCCCGATGGCGACGTGCGACGAGCCGGACGCCGCGGACCTCGCGCGCACCGTGGCCGTCGCCCGTCTGCTCCTCGGCCCCGACGCGAACGTCCAGGTGCCTCCGAACCTCTCGCCCGAGGGCCTCGCCTACCTGCTCGACAGCGGCATCAACGACCTCGGTGGCATCTCCCCGCTCACGCCAGACTACGTCAATCCGGAAGCGCCCTGGCCGCACCTCGCGGCGCTCGCGCGCGACTGCCGGCGCGCCGGCTACGTCCTCGCCGAGCGCCTGCCGATCTATCCCGAGTACGTCGATCGCCCCGGCTTCCTCGACCTCGGCCTGGTCGAGCGCGTCGCCAGAGCGCAGGCGGAGATCGACGAGCGCAACGCGCGCGGGCTCGAGAGCCTGGCATGAGGCCCGTCGGTGAGGACGTTCGCGCGCTGCTGCCCGACGGCACGCCGCTCGAGAGCCTCCTTGCGCGCGCGCGACCCGAGGTCGCGGGCATCGTGACGCGCGCGCTCGAGCACCACGCACCTTCGGCGGACGACGTCGCGGTGCTGCTCGAGACGACCGGTGACGAGCTGCGCGCGCTCATCGCGGCCGCGGACCACGTCCGCCGCGAGGACGTCGGCGACGTCGTGACGTACGTCGTCAATCGCAACGTCAACTTCACGAACGTCTGCTTCGTGAACTGCCAGTTCTGCGCCTTCAAGCGCCAGCGCTGGGAGGGTGACGCCTACAGCCACGGCGTCGAGGCCGTGCTGGACAAGGTGGCCGAGGCCGCCCGCCGCGGTGCGACCGAGATCTGCATGCAGGGTGGCATCAACCCGCAGATGGGGGCGTTCACCTACCGGGACATGCTGGTCGCCATCAAGGGCGCCTTTCCCGCGATGCACATGCACGCCTTCTCGCCGATGGAGGTGATGTACGGCTCGCGGCGCACCAACATGCCGTACACCGAGTACCTCGCCATGCTGCGCGACGCGGGGCTCGGCAGCATCCCAGGGACGGCGGCCGAGATCCTCGACGACGAGGTGCGCGAGATCCTGTCGCACAAGAAGGTCGACGTCGCGACGTGGATCGAGATCGTCACGACCGCGCACCGGCTCTGCATCCCGAGCACCGCGACGATCATGTACGGCCACGTCGAGAAGACGCACCACGTGTCGGCGCATCTGGCGCTGATCCGCCGTCTGCAGGCCGAGACGGGCGGCTTCACGGAGTTCGTGCCGCTGCGGTTCATCCACAACAACACGGCGCTGTTCCAGCGCGGGCTCGTCCAGCCGCTCGAGACGGGCGCGCCGGATCTGCGCATGTATGCCGCCTGCCGGCTGTTCTTCCGCGGCTCGATCGACAACCTGCAGACCTCGTGGGTGAAGCTCGGGCACGAGCTCGCGGCGCTGTCGCTCGCGGCGGGCGTCAACGATTTCGGCGGCACGCTGATGGAGGAAAGCATCTCCCGCGAGGCCGGTGCCGACGCCGGCGAGTACACCTCGGTGGAGGAGATCCACCGGCTCATCCACTCGATGGGACGGATCCCGCGGCAGCGCACGACCCTCTACGAGGAGGTGGCGTCGTCTCCCGGGCTCGCGGGAGCGGTCCCGGTCGCCGAGCCGGCCGTCGCGCGCGCGTGAGCGTCAAGCGCCCCGGCAAGGTCACCGTGCTGGCGGGCGGCGTCGGCGCGGCGCGGCTGCTGCGCGGGCTCGCGCCGCTGGTCCCGCGCGGTCAGCTCACCGTCGTCGTCAACACCGCGGACGACGACGTGTTCTACGGCCTGCACGTCTCCCCCGACGTCGATACCGTGCTGTACACCCTCGCCGGCCTCGCCGACCCCGTGCGCGGCTGGGGGATCGCGGGCGACACGTTCCACGGCCTCGAGGCCATGGCGCGCTACGAGCGCGAGGTCTGGTTCCAGCTCGGCGATCGCGACCTCGCGACGCACGTCTTCCGCACGGCGCGCCTGCGCTCGGGCCAGACGCTGTCGCAGGTGACCGCGCAGCAGGCGCGCTGCCTCGGCGTCCATGCGCGCATCCTGCCGATGAGCGACGACCCCGTTCGGACCGTGGTCGAGACCGCCGGCGGGCGGCGCTCGTTCCAGGAGTACCTGGTGCGCGACCGCGCGCGGGAGGGCGTCCGTGCCCTGACCTACGTCGGCGCGCGCTCGGCGCGTCCCGCGCCCGGCGTCCGCACGGCGCTCGCCGAGGCCGGGCTCATCGTCATCGCGCCGAGCAACCCGCTCGTCAGCATCGCGCCGATCCTCGCGGTGCCCGGGATCCGCCAAGCGCTGCGCCGGACCGAGGCGCCGGTGATCGCCGTGTCGCCGCTGATCGGCGGACGTCCGGTGAAGGGGCCAGCGGACAAGATGATGCGCGCGCTGGGCGTCGCGCCGACGCCGCTCGGCCTCGCCGACTTCTACGCCGACCTGCTCGACGCGATGGTGCTCGACAACGCCGACCGGGCGTACGCGCCGCGGCTCGCCGCCCGCGGCATCGCCAGCACGCGCCTCGACACGCTCATGCGCTCGCCCGTGCGGTCAACGGCGGTCGCACGCGCGGTGCTCGCGCTCGGCGCCTCGCTGCCGGGGCGCCGCAACGTCGCGAGCTGAGCGTGGCGATCGTCGTCCTGCCGATCCCGGGGTTGCCGCAAGTACGGCCCGGCGACGATCTCGCACGCCTGCTCGCGGACGCGATCGAGGAGGCCCGCGTGGGCGTCAAGCCAGACGACGTGCTGGTCGTCTGCCAGAAGGTCGTGTCGAAGGCCGAGGGCCGCGTGGTCGCGCTCGCCGACGTCGAGCCGTCGGCGCTTGCGCGGAGCTGGGCCGCGCAGCACGACAAGGACGCGCGGCTCGTCGAGCTGGTGCTGCGCGAGAGCCGGCGGATCGTGCGCATGGACGCCGGCAACCTGATCGTCGAGACGGGCCCCGGCTGGGTGTGTGCCAACGCCGGCATCGACCAGTCGAACGCGGTCGCGGACGGCGTGGTGACCCTGCTGCCGCTCGACGCCGATGCCTCCGCCGAGCGGCTGCGCGCCGCTCTCGTAGCGCGCTTCGGCGTCGCGCTCGCCGTGATCGTGACCGACACCTTCGGCCGCCCGTGGCGAGAGGGCCAGGTGGAGTTCGCGCTCGGCGTCGCGGGCATGGCGCCGGTCGAGGACCTGCGCGGCACGCACGACATGGTCGGACACGAGCTCGGCGTGACGGTGATCGGGGTGGCGGACGAGATCGCGTGCGCGGCGGGCCTCGCGATGCGGAAGGCGGCCGGCGTCCCGGCGGTGCTGGTGCGCGGCTGCGATCTGCCGCCGGAGGAGAGCGGCCCCGACGCGAAGCGCGGCGGCAAGTCGGTCGTTCGCCGCCGCGAGAACGATCTATTTAGATAGCCCCCGTGCGGTGCTCGGCGCGGTCGCTCCGCGACCCCGCCTGCGCTCCTCCGATGGGCCTCGTCGCTCCGGCAAAGCCAGAACGACTCGCTCAGATAGCCCCCGTGCGGTGCTCGAGCGGCTACGCGTCCTGCGCCCAGCTCGGGATGGCTGGGCGGTCGCTGGGCAGGGCGTGGGCGGGGCGTACCCAGCGGGGCTCGCGCCCGGGCGGCACCGGCACGCGCTCGTGCTGGCGCTTGGCGAGGCGCAGCAGGATCTTCATCGAGCTCTCGAACTCGTCCATCGGCCGCGTCTCGACGCGGCCGTCCGCGACCAGGCGGTCGAAGAGCTGCTCGCCCTTCTGCGTGCGCAGGATGGTGATCGTCCACTCCATCGAGCCGACGCCGCCGCAGGAGATGTCGGCGACCTCGCCGGTGAAATCACCGCAGTGGTGACATTCGGGACGCGCGTATTCCTGCGCGCGCTTGAGCGGCATCTCGACCAGCTCGCCGCCCTTCTTGTAGATCAGAACCTTGCCCTTGACGTTGAACTTCTCCACCTCGGCGAGCGGGATGCCCATCTCGCGCTCGATCTTCTGCTCCATCAGGCCTTCGTAAGTGAATACCTCCGTGCACAGCAGGCCGATGGTCAATGCGACGCGGTCGCCGGAGCCCTTCAGGAACTTCGTCTGCCGCGCGATGTGCTTTTCCTTCTTGCGGCCGTTGTCCAGGTAGGCCGGGTCCGCCTGCTGCATCTTGCGCACCGGCGTCACCTGGCAGGGCACGCCGACGAACGCGATCCGCGTGCACCCCTTCTCCTCGGCGAGCTCGAGCGCGAGGTTGTTCGGGCAGTACGTGTACCAGGATCCCGCGGTCTCGAGCGCCTCCTCGCGGGACGTGACGAGCCTGGGCACGGGATGCGCCGGGCGCTCGGGATCGCGCGCCGACACCGCCGCGCCGTCGATCAGCCCCTGCTCGAAGCCGTAGGCGAGCAGCGTCGTCACCACGCCGCCGTCCTGGCAGGTCGCCTGCACGCGGGCATCGGTCGAGCGCGCGGCGACGATACGGCGGTAGCGGCCGAACACGCCCTCGTAGACCTTCGGCTCGTCGCGGAAGACGGCGTCGGTGAGCTGGAACTCGCGCGGGTAGAGCCGCGGGCACACCTGCGCGCAGACGTCGCAGCCGATCCCCTCGCTGATGCCGCAGAAGTCGAAGGGCGCGCTCGCCTTGGCGGTCTGGCGGGGCTTGCCGTCGACGTACTCGATGACGTTGTGCGGGCACACCAGCACGCAGGAGCCGCACTCGCAGCAGCTCCCGTAGGCCACGACCTCGTTCATCATCTGCTTGAAGGTCGAGCGCAGCGGTGTCGCCATCTGGTCAGTCGTAGCGGATCAGCGAATGCACCGGTACCGGCGCCACGTTCTTTCTGCCGCCGAGGAAGGCGAGCTCGATCAGGAACGCGCACGCGACGACGTTACCCCCGAGCCCCTGCACCAGCTCGATCCCGGCGCGAGCCGTGCCGCCCGTCGCGAGCAGGTCGTCGACGATCAGCACGCGATGGCCGTGCCCGACGGCGTCGCGGTGGATCTCGAGCGAGTCGGTGCCGTACTCGAGCTCGTAGGTTGCGGAGTGCGTCTGCCAGGGGAGCTTGCCCGGCTTGCGGACGATCGCGAAGCCGACGCCGAGCCGCACCGCGGCCGGCGCGCCGAGGATGAAACCGCGCGACTCGATGCCTAGCACGACGTCGACCTGGCCGCGAAAGGGGTCGGCGATGCGCTCGACCGCCTCGCGCAGCGCAGGGCCGTGCGCGAGCAGCGGCGTGATGTCCTTGAAGACGATGCCCTTCTTCGGGAAGTCGGGGATGTCGCGGATCCACTCGGTGAGGTCGCTGTGCATGTCGGTCGGTCAGCCTCCGGTATCGCGCTTCGTCCGCTGCGCGAGCTGCGACGGCGCTTTCCTCGGTAGATAGGCGAGCGGGTCGCGCGCTCGGTTGTCCTTCCGCACCTCGAAGTGCAGGTTCGGTCCCGTCGTGCGACCCGTCCGGCCGACCGATGCAATCACACCGCCCCGGCGAACACGAGCACCTTGCTTCACCAGGTTCTTGCTGTTGTGGGCGTAGACCGTCGTCAGGCCGCCCTCGTGGGAGAGGATGACGACCTTGCCGTAGCCGCGCAGCGAGCCGACGTAGACGACCACGCCGTCGAGCGCTGCGCGGATCGGCGTCCCCTCGGGAGCGGCGATGTCGATGCCGTCGTGGTGCGCGTTGCGTCGCGGCCCGAAGCTCGAGCTGATGGTGCCGCTCGCAGGCCACACGAACGTACGACCGCCGTCGCCGCCCAGGTCGCCGTCGCCTCGACGGTCGCCGCCGATCAGGCCGCAGCCGGGCAGCAGGACGGCGACCGTCAGCACGATCGCGAGCCGTGAACCCGGCCTCCTCCTACCCGACCACCACGTCCTGCTCCCCGTGAGCGCCATGGCCGTTCGCGTCCCGTGCGCCCGACGGCGCGCGCTCGGAGAGCGTGCTCCGTCAGCGCGCGTGGCCGTAGCGGCCGAGGAGCTTCACGAAGCGGCAATCGCCGATGTACTCCTCGGTCACCCCGTCCGCCTCCACGCGCAAGCGCATCAGCGTCTGCGAGTCCTCCTCTCCGACCGGCACCACCAGCCTGCCGCCCGCACGGAGCTGCGACAGAAGCGGCCGCGGCAGCTGCGGCGTACCGGCGGTAACGATGATCGCGTCGAACGGCGCCTCGGCGTTCCAGCCGATCGTGCCGTCTCCCACGCGCAGAGCGACGTTGTACAGCCCCAGCTGGTCGAGCACCCGGCGCGCGCGGCCCGCGAGCGCGGCAATGCGCTCGATCGTGAAGACGTTGGCGCAGATTCTTGCCAGGACGGCCGTCTGGTAGCCCGAGCCGGTGCCGATCTCGAGCACCCGCTCGGTCCCCTGCAGCTCGAGCGCCTCGGTCATCAGCGCGACCGTGTAGGGGTGCGAGATCGTCTGGCCGTGGCCGATGGGAAGCGGGTGGTCGTCGTACGCCCGCTCGCGCAGGGCCTCGTCGACGAAGACGTGGCGCGGGATGGTCGCCATCGCGGACAGCACCCGGCGGTCGCGAATGCCGCGCCCGGCCAGCTGCTCCTCGACCATGCGCTTGCGCAGGCGATCAAAGAGCATCGCCCACCGCCCCGCATCCTCCCCACTCGACCACGCGGCACGCCTAGCAGAGGTCGCCCTGGCGGAGCAAGCGAAACGTCGGTTCCCCGGGGAAGCCCCGGGGAGACGAGAATCGGGACGGCCAGATTTGAACTGGCGACCCCCTGCACCCCAAGCAGGTGCGCTACCAGGCTGCGCCACGCCCCGACGACGGTTGTCTACTGACTTTGCTTTCGCCGAGCAAGGTAGCCCGCTCGCGAGCGGGGAGTCCGCGCCGCGTGTCGCCAGCGGGTCCCTCCAGGAGCCCGTGCGGGCAAAACGGGCAGGCGCGCAAGAACCCCTCGAACCTTGCATCCATGCCCGCCCGACGACCCTCGCCGATTGCGGGATCTTCTTTACTGCATGAGCACTTACCGCAGGTTTCCGGGGCATACGGCTTGCTCGACAGGCGCCGACGGTGGCCATCGTGCTCGCTCGACCGCAGACCGGTTCCGCCCGGATGGCCGCACGCTGACGGACCCGCCAGGACCACGTACGGAGGAACGATGCTCGCCTTTTCCGACCCCACCGCGACGCTCTGCACCGCCGTCGTCGCAGGCTTTGCGTTCGGGCTCCTGCTGCTCGGGAACCGTCGACGCTAGCCCCAGCCGCTCCAGGCGACCTCTTCGGAACCTTCGGAGGCCGAACGACTGATGAAATCCCAGAACACTTCGCTTGCTCGCCAGGACGCCATGTCCTTCTCCGACGAGGGCACCTCGACCACCCGCGCCCAGGGCATCGCCCACGCTCCCGCCGCGCGCCCGCAGGCCTCCCAGCCGAGCCGCCGGCGCAGCGAGCGCTCCACGGTCCGTGACGCCAACCCGTTCGGCCCCGACGTGATCCTCCCGGAGCAGTTCTACGACCAGCGCTCTGGCAGCGAGCAGGTCTCGGGCGAGAAGGCCCTGATGCTCGCCGTCCTCGAGGACGGCATCCGCTGCTTCCAGGAGCACCTGAAGAACCCGCGCGTCCGGCCGCGGCTTCTCGCCCGTCAGGCGGAGAAGTGGATCCGCTCGAGCGACTGGGACTGGCCGTTCTCGTTCAACAACGTCTGCGAGTCGCTGTCGCTGAACCCGGAGTGCCTGCGCAGCCGCCTGCTCGCGCCGCGCCCGACCGGCGAGGCGCCTCCCAAGCCGCGCCCGTCCAGCCACCGCGTGTACCGCCTCACGCCTCGCGTCAAGCCGCCCCGGCGGCGCTGACCGCGGGGAATCCCGGCGCCGGCGACGGCTCC
>JBFMAS010000262.1:0-11081 GCA_040755575.1 Thermodesulfobacteriota bacterium | reverse complement strand
CGGCCTGGGCCTGCGCCTGCTGCGCGGCGAACGCCTCGGCCGCCTGGGTGAACGGGATGCCCTGCTCGGCTGCCGTGATCAGCGCCCCGATCCTCGTCTTGACGGCGTCGTCCGGGGCGAGGTCGCGCGCCTTCTCGAGCTGGGTCTTCGCCGCCGCTCGGTCGCCGTTCGCCTCGTAGACGATGCCGAGGTTGAAGTACGCCTGGAAGAACTGCGGGTTCTTCTCGATGACCCGCTTGAACTCCACCTCGGAGCGGCCGACGTCGCCGCTCTCGAACAGCATCGTGCCGAGGTCGGTGCGGACCTCCGGGTCGTCGGGCTTCAGCGCCAGGTAGCGCTCGTAGTAGTCGATCGCCGTCTTGCGGTCCTGCTGGTCGTAGGCGATGTTGCCGAGCCCCCGCAGGCCGTCGAGGTTGTTCTTGTCGAGCTCGAGCAGGTGCTCGAACGCGGCGCGCGCCGCCGGCGCGTAGCTCGGATCGAGCCGCGACGCGCGATACTGCACGCGGGCGAGCGTCTGCCAGGCGGCCACGTCCTGCGGCTTCGACTTCGCGTCCTTCTCGAGGTTCGCGATGTACTGCTTGATGTCGTCGGGCAGCTCGATCTGCGGGTGCGGCTGACCGCTCGCGGTCGTCGCCGTTGCCTGGCCCCCGTCGGCCGGCGCCGCGGCGACCTGTCCTTCGCCCGGCTTGAGCGGCCGCGCGGGGGCGGGCGCCAGGCGGAAGTAGAGCCAGAAGCCGGCGCCGAGGAGCAGCAGGCTGGCGAGCGCGACGATGCCGGCGACGGGCAGCGCCGACGCGCGTGCCGCGCCGATCGGCTTGCCGCAGCCGGCGCAGAACCGCGCGCCCGGCTCCGCCGCGGTCCCGCACTCGGGACAGAACTTGAATGCCATCTGCGTTTCTTAGAACAGGGGGTTCGGGAATGCACATTGCGCGTGCAGAGAGCCGCTGGAGCGCGCTGCCCTCGCTGCTCTCCGCGACACGCATCGTGCTCGGACCGCTCTACGTCCTGATGCTCGAGGTCAGCTGCGAGCTGCCGCTCGCGGTCGCGGTGATCGCAGCGGTGAGCGACTTCGTCGACGGGCGACTCGCGCGGCGTCTGGGCAGCACGTCCAGGCGCGGCGCGGTCCTCGACGTGGTGGGCGACGGCGTGTTCGTCGTGTGCGCGCTGGCGGCGCTCGCGGCCGTCGGCCTGGTGTCGCGCCTCCTGCCCGCCGCGGTGCTGCTCGCGCTCGCCGGCCTGGCGATTGCGACGCTGCGCGGGACGCGCCCGGCGCCGGGGAGCGACGGCGTGATGCCGCGGCGCGGTCCGGCCGATCGTGCGGGGCACCTCGCCGGCGTCGCGAACTACGCGATCGTCCTCGCGGCGAGCGGCGCGCTCGCCGGTCTGCTGCGCGCGAGCTGGCTCCTGCCGGTGAGCGTGGCGGTCGCGTGCCTGAACGTTGCGCCGGTGGTCCTGCGCGCGACGCTGAGTCGGTATGACGAGCGGCGGGCGCTGCGCGCGCGAGGCCGTCTCTAGGCGCGCGAGCCGCTCGACGCGCGCTCGGGCTGTGCGTCCTTGCCCGACGCCGCGGCGAGATCCCAGATCTCGCGTCCGGCCCTCGGCAGGAAAGCGATGCCGATCAGCGCGTTCATGACGAGGAACGTCAGGTGCGCGACCAGGCTGTACGTGCCGAGGCTCTCGGGGGAGGCGTAGCCGCCCGGGCCGCCGAGCATGTAGCCCCACAGCGCCGCCGCGTGCAGCTTGCCGACGGTCAGCGGCAGGGCCGAGCCGAGGAAGATGAGCGGCAGGTTCGCCAGCAGGGCGCCGAGCGGCACGCGGATGCCGAAGAGCTGCAGCGCCGCCCAGTGCGTCACGATCGCCAGGCCCAGCGAGACGCTCTTGATGCCGAGGATCAGGAGGTAGTCGACCGCGCGCGCGCGGCCGAAGCTCGCGAGGAAGCCCGGCGCGGGCCGCCGTACGCCGAGCGCCGGCAGCACGTTGAAGTAGACGAACCAGGCGATGAGCACCGCGTACGCGACCAGGTACACGGTGCCGAGCCCGGGGATGCGGCTCCCGTACAGCGCGACGCCGATCGAGGAGTAGAGGATGAGCTGGTAGATCTCGACGAACGCCAGGAACAGGAACGTCCCCGCGATCGGCAGCAGCGGGATCGACTCGCGGCGGTGCAGCCACAGCGCGAGGCCGCCCTGGCCGACGTTCGAGTTCACCAGCGCGAGCACGTAGGTGACGGCTCGGACGGGGAGGATGTCGCGGTAGCGCACCGGCACGTGGAAGCGCCGTACCGCGGTCGTCACGGCGAGGGAGTCGAGCAGAAAATACACGACCGAGTACGGGATCATCAGCGCGAGGTAGAGCCCCCAGCGTGCACCGGCGAGCGTCTCGATGACGGCGCCGACGTTCCAGCGCCGGCGAAAGTACTCGAGGATCAGCAGCGTCAGGATCCACGGCAGCGCGACCTTCACGGCCCGCGTGACGCCGTTCCCCGACCGGGCTGGACGCTCGCTCACCCGCCCCTCCGGCGCGTGGCGTACATCAGGTAGAGCAGGCCGACGCCGCTGAACACCGCCTCGCGGACGCGGCGCAGCAGCCACAGGGCGAGCCCGGCGGATTCGTCGAGGCCGAGCAGGCCGAAGATCGCGACGCCCCCGACCTCCCGCACGCCGATCGCGCCCGGGATGAGCGCGCTGCCGAGCGTGAGCGGCTGCGAGATCGACTCGATGATGAACGCGTCGCGCCAGGAGATCGGGTACTGCAGCAGGTCGGCGAAGACCTTGACCTCGACGGTGCCGAGCAGCCAGCCGAGGAAATGGAGACCCGTCGTCGCGGCGAAGTCCCAGGCGCGCGTCCGGTAGTAGCCGCCGAGCTCGTGGTCGATCTCCGGGGCGACCGACTTGAAGCGCACGAAGCGCTCGCCGTGCAGCCCGAGCCGCTCGCCGAAGCGGGCGAGCTTCGCGAACAGGCCCCGCTGCTGCCAGCGCACGAGCAACGCGGCAAAGGCGGCGCCGCCGAGGCACAGCGCGACGAACAGCACGTCGCCGTCGTGCACGACGTCGAATCGCTCGAGCGTCAGCATGATGCCGAGCAGCACGAAGACGATCTGCCCGACGGTGAGCGCGGTTTTCGCGACCACCACGGACACCGTGCTGCTGGCCGCGGTGATTCCGCGCTTGACGAGCAGCATCGCCTTCACCGGCTCGCCACCGAGGTAGGCGGTCGGGGTCAGCGTGTTGACCGACTCACCTGCGAGGCGAATCAGCATCAGCGTCGGCAGGCGCGGGTGCGGGACGCCGTTGCGCGGCAACGTGAAGGAGTACGCCCAGCCGTCGACGATCGCGACCAGCAGATAGGGCCAGAGCAGCAGCGGCGCGCGCCAGCCGAGCGCGAGGAACCGCGCGAGCAGGTCCTCGGTGTTCACCTGGTAGACGAGGAAGGCGAGCATGCCGACGCCCAGCACGATCAGCAGGCGCCTCCCCCAGCCGCGACCCTGACGCGGCAGCGGCGCTTCGATCGCCGGCGCGCTCGCCGCAGCGACCTCGCCGGCCATCACCTCGCTCGCTCGTTCCCGTGCCGTCTGCATCGACGAAAAGTCGTGATCCGCGCGCACGCGGCGTTCGTCCCCCCGAGCGGTGCGCCGGGCTTCTATAGCGGGCGGCCGCGGGAGCAGTCCATCCGCCTCGGGCGGACGGCCGCGCCGCCCCGCAGGCGTCGCCGCCCGTCAGTCCTCACCCGCCTCCCCCTGCTCGGTCGCCTCGCCACGAGGGCGTCCCTCCGGCTGGGCGGCGATCGGCGGCGGCAGCGCGTCGGCCGGCACGCGGCTCGGCGCGGCGAGGACCATCCGTGCGCGGCCCTTGGGCCCGCGGCCCTCGCTCGTCAGCAGCACGTCGACCTGCACTCCGGCGCGCTCGGCCTCGTCCTCCCACAGCAGGAGATACGTCGGCGCCTCCGGACCGGCGAGCGTCGCCCTACGCACCGCCTCGTCCCGGCAGCGGTCGCCCCCGAGCAGCAAGGGAACGTCGCGCCGCGCGTAGAACACGGCACCGTAGTCGAACGTGCAGAAGAAGCTCATCTCGTCGCCGCCGACGCGCTCGCGCACGTCGGCGAGGAAGGGCTTCAACGTGCGGCTCTCCGCGATGCCGCGTTCGGCCGTCGCGATGGCGCCCGCGTAGAGAGCGATCAGCGCGACGGTGAGCGCCATGCTCGCGCGCAGCCAGTGCGCGCCCGGTGCCTCGCGCCACGTGCCCGCCGCGCCGGCGAGCATGGCCAGAGCCGCGCCGGCGACGAGCCAGCGGTGAGCGCGCAGAGCGTCCAGCGCCGCGACCACGCCTTGCTGGTCCTTCGGCTTCAGCATGCCGGCGAGAAGCGACTCGAACGGCACGCCCAGCGCGACCAGCAGGAGCACGACGGCGACCAGCGCGAGCCCGGCTGCGCTCACCAGCAGCCCCCACGCCGCGAGCTTGCGCGGCCCCTTGCCCTCCGGACCGGGCCCGAGCACGAGGCCGAGCAGCAGCGCGCCCGCAGGGTAGGCGGGCAGGATGTACACCGAGCGCTTCGACGCCGGGATCGAGTAGAAGACGATCACGCCGACGAACCACACGACGAGATAGCGCGTCGTCGCGTCGACGGGGCGCATCCTCCACAGCCACCACGCCACCGCGGGCGCGAGCAGGCTCCACGGTAGCGCGCCGACCAGGAAGTGCGGCAGCAGGTAGAACGGACCGTGCTCGTGCCCGGTGTCGAGCCGCTCCGGGTCGATGACGCGGAACAGGTTCTCCTTGAGCACGTGCTTGACGAAGAAGTCGTTGCCGCCGATCGCCCAGGCGGCGACGTACCAGGCGCCGACCACGAGCGCGACGGCGACGAGACCGTGCACCGGCCGCAGCGCGAGCACCGTGCGCCACGCGTTGCGCGCGCGCGCGGCGAAATGCGCGGTCCACGAGCCTCCCGCCGCGGCGGCGTCGGGGAGCGGGCCGAGCAGGGCGTGGAGCACGATGACGAAGGCGGGCAAGGCGACGCCCACGGGACCCTTGGCGAGCGTCGCGGCCGCGACGGCTGCGTAGAAGATCCACAGGCGGACGCGCGTCACGCCGCTGCGGTCCATCACCGCGAAGCACAGCAGCGCCGCGACCAGGAAGAAGGTCAGCGTCATGTCGACGCGCGCGATCCGCGCCGCACGGATCCACTCGAAGCTGAACATCAACGCGACCGCGGCGAGCCAGCCCGAGCGGATCCGTCCCACGGTCGCACCGAAGAGGTAGACCGCCGTGACGGCGACGATGGCGAGCAGCGCCGACGGCAGCCGCGCGGAGAGCTCGCTGACGCCGCCGAGGGCGTACGAGACGAGCAGGCCGAGCCAGTGGAAGAAGGGCGGCTTCGAGGGGATCTCGGTGCCGTTGCGCAGCGGCAGCACGAGGCTCTCCCCGTTCGCCATCTCCCAGACGACGAGCGCCTCGCGCGGCTCGCCCTTGGTGTAGAAGGGCACGTCGGCGAGACCCGTCAAATATAGAGCCGCGGTGATCGCGACGACGGCCAGGGCGCCGGCGACCAGCGTCGAGTTCCGTTTGCCGAGCACGAGTGGGACGGTCAGGAGACCGGCATGGTCGCGTACAGGAGGTGTCGGCGCGTGTCCAGCCAGACGTAGAGCGGAATGCCCGCTGCACGGAGCAACGGCTCGTGGCGGCGGCGGGTGACGATGAGCAGCGGCCCCTCGCGCGCGGACGCGCCGATCTCCTCGGGCCGGTCCGCGCGGCGTACCGGCGCATGTGCGTAGTACGACAGCGACGCGGGCTGGATGCGAAATCCGACGATGGTCGCATCGGGGGCGAGCTGCTGCGCGAGGCGCGCGATCTCGGCGTCGCTCGCGACGCGGCTCACCAGCGGCGCCGCGCGCAGGTAGAACGCGGTGACGATGTACGCGTTGACGGCCGCGAACAGCAGGCACACGGCGAGCGGGTGCGCCGCCTCGCCGCGCATCCGCCGCAGTCCGAGCCAGGCGAACAGCGGCAGCGGCAGCGTCCACGCCGTGCCCCACCACAGCTCGGGATAGGTGACCCAGAGGAAGCCGCCCACGGCGATCGGCAACAGCAGCAGAGCGGCCGCCCACGCGGCGAACGCCGCGCGCAGCCAGCGCAAGGCACGCGTCACGCGAGCGTCGACGAGCGCGGCGAGGCTCGCTCCGAGCCACGCCGCGAGCGGCGGAAAGGCGGGCAGGACGTAGGTCGCGAGCTTCGCCTCGGCGATCGAGAAGAACACGAGCACGACCGCGGCCCAGCAGACGACGTCGTCCCGGGCCGCGCCGCGGACCGGTGCGAGCAGCGCCACGGGCAGCAGCAAGCTCCACGGGAACATGCCACCCATCACCACCGGAGCGTAGAACAGAAGCCCGCGCTCGTGCCCGAAGCCGCTGCCGAGGAAGCGCTCGACGTTGTGGCCGACGAGGAACGTGTGCACGTACGCCGGATCGGCGATGCCCGCCGCGACGAGCCACGGCAGCACCAGAGCCCCGACGACGAGCGCGCCGGCGAGCGGCCGCGCGACCCGGAGCGCGGCCCGGAGGCAGCCGCGGCGCCAGGCGCATGCGATGACCGTCAGCAGCGGCAGCACCACCGCGACCGGCCCCTTCACGAGCACGCCGAGGCCCATCGCGAGGTAGGCGAGCCACGGGAAGCGATCGCGACGCTCGAGCCAGCACAGCCACGCGACCGTCGCCGTCGTCAAGCAGAACGTCAGAGTCGCGTCGAAGTTGCAGAAGCGCGCGAGCGCGACGACTTCCGGCGACGTGACGTAGATCAGGGCGGCGAGCGCCGCCGCCCGCCTTCCGAAGCGCGGCAGCGCGAAGCGATGGAGAGCGCCCAGCGTGCCGAGCGATGCGAGCACCGACGGCGCGCGCAAAGCGAGCTCGCTCTCGCCGAGCAAGCGCTGGAACCCGAGCAGAAGCCAGTAGAAGGGCGCAGGCTTGTCGTAGTACGGCTCGCCGTAGAGCAGGGGGACGAGCCAGCGCCCGGCGCGCGCCATCTCGCGGGCCGCCTGCGCGTTGCGTCCTTCGCCCGGATCCCAGAGCGGGTAGTCGGCGATTCCGGCCGCGAACAGCACGGCGCCGGCGAGGAGCAGGAGCGACGTGTCGAGCCACCCGGCGTGTGGCGTGCGCGGCGCATCGGCGGCTGCCCTGGCGACGGACACGCGCGCTCCTACACCGTGCGCCCCGCGACCCTCAAGCTCGGACGCGGCGCACGGTTGGTGCTACGTTGCGCACGGCATGCGACACGGGGTTCCGCCGGGTGGAGGCTCACCTCCAGCCTCTCCGCCGCCGATGAACACGGGTGGGAGTGCCGTGGGAGAACCGTTGACGTCGCCGGCCGTGCCCCGTGCGGAAGAGGCCGGCGCCGAGCAGCATGGCGCGGCGGCTGCGCTGGCGTGGAGCACCCGTCTCGCGGGCGCGCTCGCGGCGCACAACGACCCGCGTGCTGCGCTCGGCGCGCTGTGCGCGACGATCCGCGAGCTGACGCCGTGCGATCGCGTACAGATCTGGCGCGGCGACCTGCGACAGATGTCGATCCATCCGCTCATCGCCGCGGGCTACGACGCCGCCGAGGAGGAGCGCCTGTACGATCTGCTCGTCCCGATGCACGAGGCGCCCGTCGCAAACCAGCAGTTCATGGCCGAGAAGGTCGCGCTGGTGCCGCGGACGGCGGCGATTCGCCCGCTCGGCAGCGCCATGTTCGAGCCCTTCGGCATCGAGTCGGCGCTGTTCGTGCTGCTCGAGCGCGGACAGCGCATCCTCGGCGCGCTGCAGCTGTCGTGGTGCGATGCGAGCCGCGTCCGCGTGCCCAGCGCCGGCGTCCTCGACGTCGTTCGTACGCTCGCGGCGCTCGCGGTCGACTTCGTCGCGCGCACCGACGACGCGCTGGGGCTGTCGCAGAACCTCTCGGAGACCGCGACGCTGCTCGCGCGGATGCACGACCCCGACGAGCTTCTCGAGGCGATGGCGGCCAAGATCACCGAGGCGGTCGGCTGCGACTGGGCGTCGGTGCACCTGCTGGAGAACGATGCGTCGCCGATGCGCCGTGTCGCGGTGCACGGGTTCGCCGTGCCGCCGGACGATCATCCCGCGACCAGCGAGATCCTCGGCTGGATCGAGCAGCGCATCGCCGAGTCGGACGACGGCGTGCTCGAGGTTCCGGACGTCCGCACGGTGCCCGAGATCCGCGTCTACGTCGGCGACGCGCCCATCTCGTCCTACTTCGCCGTCCCGTTGCTCGAGGAAGGGCGCCTCGTCGGCCTGATGACGCTCGGCTATCGCGAGCGCACGGGGCGCTTCTCCCGCCGTCAGATCTCGCTCGCCAAGGGCCTCGCGCAGCATGCGCTCGTCGCGTTGCGCAACGCGCGCCTCGTGCGCTCGCTGCAGGAGGCGAACCAGGTCAAGGCGGACTTCATCGCCGCCGTGTCGCACGACCTGCGCACGCCGCTGCACGTCCTGATCGGCTACAACGCGATGCTCCTCGAGGGCGCCGCGGGGGCGCTCGGCGAGGAGCAGCGACAGCTCGTCGCGCGGATGTACGACTGCTCCGTGCATTTCCTCGACCTGATCAACGGCGTGCTGGGCGTCGGCCGGGTCGAGGCGGGCTTCGATCGCGTCCTGCTGTCCGACGTGCGGCTCGGCGACCTGTGCGAAGAGATCGTGCGCGAGGTCGAGTATCTGCGGCGGCCGGAGGTCGAGCTGCGCTGCCATGCGCAGCCGCTGACGGTCCGCTCGGACGCGGCCAAGCTGACGACCATCCTGCGCAACCTGGTGACGAACGCGCTCAAGTTCACGACGCACGGCTTCGTCGAGATGAGCCTGCGCGCGACCGGCGGCGAGCTCGTCATCCGCGTGCGCGACACCGGCCCCGGGATCCCGGCCGAGGAGCGGCCCAAGGTCTTCGAGATGTTCCGCCAGGGCTCGGCCGGCCTGCGCGCCGGCGGCTCCGGCCTCGGGCTCGGCCTCTACCTCGTCAAGCGCCTCAGCGCGATGCTCGGCGGCACCGTCGAGCTGCTCTCGGGCAGCGAGACGGTCTTCGAGGTGCGGATCCCGGCGGAAGTGGCGTAGGAATTCCGGCCCGAGAGCCGGACTTCCGCGCGCCTGCCGCTCGTCGAACTAAGCCAGCCCCGCGTCCACCATGTGCTCGGCGACGAGCACCGCCCCCTTGGCCGCACCCATCTTGGTGTTGTGCGACACCAGGACGTAGCGCAGCCCGGCCTCGTCGAGGCGCAGGCGTCCGACCGACGTCGCCATCCCGCCGTCCGCGTCGCGGTCGAGGCGCGGCTGCGGGCGGAACGGATCGTCGTGCACGACGATCATGCGGCGCGGCGCCGACGGCAGGTCGCGCGCGCAGAGCTCGCGCCCGAACTCCTCGAAGGCGGCACGCACCTGCTCGAGGCTCGCCGGACGCTCCAGCTCGACGTGCGCGGCCTCGGTGTGGCCCTCGCGGACGTTGGCACGCGTGCACGTCGCGCTCACCACCACCCCGTGCGGGGCGAAGGCGCCGTCGCGCACGCGGCCGAGGATCTTGCCCGTCTCGCGCGCGACCTTCTCCTCCTCGCCGACGATGTAGGGGATGACGTTGTCGAGCACGTCGAGGGCGACCACGCCGGGCGAGCGCCCCGCGCCGGACAGGCCCTGCATCGAGGTCATGATGACCTTCTTGATGCCGAACGCGTCGTCGAGCGGCTTGAGCGTGATGACGAGGCCCATGGTGGTGCAGTTCGGCAGCGGCACGACGAAGCCCTGCCAGCCGCGACGGCGGCGCTGCACGTCCACGATCGACAGGTGGTCGAGGTTCACGCCGGGGACGGCGATCGGCACGTCGGGCTCGTTGCGGAACGCGGACGCGGTCGAGAACACCGGCTTGTGCTTCGCGAGCCGCGGCTCGAGCTCGCGCGCGGCGTCGCTCTCGACGGCGGTGAACACGACGTCGACGGACGACGCGTCCAGGTCGCGCGCGTCGCCGACCTCGAGCGCGAGCACCTTCGGGCTCGGCTCCTCGTCGCAGTACCAGCGCATGGCGCCGTTCGCGTCGCGCAGCGCCTCGCCGTAGCTGCGCCCCGCCGAGCGCTCGGAGGCCGCGAGCGTCGTGATGCGGAACCAGGGATGGCTCTGCAGCGCGGCGATGAACTGCTGCCCGGCGACGCCGGTCGCGCCCACCACCGCCACCTTTCGCTCTCGATTGCCTGCCATGCGCGGAACTCCGCCTCCCTCGGGGTTGCCCGGCATCGTCGTGGCCGCCGCGTGGCTTGTCAACTTGGCTCCGGCGCGCCGTTCCCACGAGCGTCGGCCGACGTCGCGCCTTGCATTGTCACCCGGGAATGAGGTGCAGTGGCCCATGTCCCGCTCCGCGCTGCCGGCGCCTCGCGTCGGCGTCTTCCTGCCCCTCGCCGGCCTCGACTGGCCGGCGCTGCGCGCGCGTGCCGAGCTGATCGAGCGGCTCGGCTACGAGTCGCTGTGGCTCGACGACCACTTCTGGTTCCCGACGCGGCCCGACGAGGACCACCTCGAGGTATGGACCGCGCTGTCGGGCCTCGCCGTGGCGACCCGCCGGCTGGTGCTCGGGCCGCTCGTCCTTTGCCAGTCCTACCGCTCGCCGGCGCTGATGGCGAAGATGGCGGCGTCGCTGTCGCAGCTCGCCGGCGGCCGGCTCCACCTCGGGCTCGGAGCCGGCTGGATGGAGGAGGAGTACCGCGCCTACGGCTACGCGTTCCCGCCTGCGCGCGTCCGCTCCGCGCAGCTCGCGGAGACGGTGGAGATCGTGCGCCGCATGTCCCGCGAGCCGCGCGCGACGTTCCACGGCGAGCACTACCGCGTCGACGCGGCGCCGCAGCTTCCCAAGCCGAAGGACCTGCGCCTCCTCCTCGGCGGCGCGAGCGACGGCCTGCTGCGGCTCGCCGCACGCCACGCCGACGGCTGGAACTGCCCAAACCCCGCGTGGCGCGAGCTGCCGGCGAAGCGCGAGCGGCTGCGACGCTTCTGCGCGGAGATCGGCCGCGATCCGGACACGATCGAGGTCTCGGAGCAGATCATGGTGCAGCTCGGCCGCGATGCCGGCGAGATC
>JBFMAS010000261.1:0-7722 GCA_040755575.1 Thermodesulfobacteriota bacterium | reverse complement strand
GCTCGTCGTCAGAAGATGCAGATGCACTGCCCCGGCGCGCAGTGGAAGTCCTCGCAGTAGCCGGCGTCGATCAGGTCGGCGCAGAACGAGCCCGAGCACAGGCAAGCCGCCTGGCCGCACTTGTTGATCCCGGCGACGGCGCCGTCGTCGCCGGGCGTGGTGAGCACCCCGTCGGGGACGAGCGCACCCGAAGCCTCCGCCACCTCGGCCAGCGACAGGGCGGCCTCGCCGCGCCTGCAGCGCTCGGAGCGCGCCGCCACCTTGCCGGTCGCCTCCTTCCTGCAGATCACGAGGCGCACCGGCGTCTCGCCGGCGGCGCACTCCTCGCGTGCGAAGGCGCTCGCACGCGGCACGCCGCACAGCGCGGCCGTGCCGTCGGGCCCGGCGGCGGACCGGCGCGGGGCCGCAATGGCGGCGAGGGCCGCCGTCGTCACGGCGATCGTCAAGAATAGAGCTTTCATGGTGTCCTCCTGTGGGCTCGGCGTGTCTTCGCCGACGCCTCGGGCGGACGGCAGGCGCAAGCCCGATGCCAGCGCGGAGCCCCGTCGCGACGCGCTCCTTCGCGCACGGCGTGGCAACCGCGGTCTGCACGGCCGCGCCGCTGGCAACCCGCGTTGCCGCGGGCGACGCCGTCAGGTCGAGGTCCGCGCGAGAAGCTGCCGGCTGTAGTGCACGCCGCCCGTGATGCCGGACGCGTCCTGCGCGGCCAGGAGCACCGCAGCGCGCCCCATGAGCTCGGGCGGCTCGACGTACTCCTCGGGGACCTTCGCGCCGCCGCTCGCGTACTGCCAGCCCTCGGTGAGCACGACGCCGCTCGGCGCCAGGCAGTTGACCGCGATGCCGTCTGGCAGGCACTCGCTCGCGAGCCCGCGGTAGAAGCGCTCGACCGCGGCCTTCGACACCCAGTAGGCGTTGCTGCCGCCGCCCTTCGCGGCGTCGGTCATGAGCACGCCGTTGGTCGTGATCGCGATCAGGCTGCCGCTCCCCTGCTCGCGCATCACCGGCAGCACCGCCCTGGTGAAGAGGAAGGTGCCGGTCAGGTTGACGCGCAGCACGAGCTCCCAGCGCTTCGCCGGCGTGTCGATGGTCTTCGCGAGCCACATCACGCCCGCGTTGTTGATCAGGCAGTCGATGCGGCCGAAGCGCTCGAGCGTCGCCGCGACGGCGGCGGCGACGCTGTCCTCGCTCGCGACGTCGCACGGCACGGCGAGCGCGGTGCCGCCCGCGTCCTCGATGCGCCGCGCGACCGAGTGGATCGTCCCGGGCAGCTTCGGGTTCTCCTCGGTGGAGCGCGCCGCGATCACCACCGCGCAACCCGCCTCGGCGAGCGCCAGCGCCATGTTGCGCCCGATGCCGCGCGAGGCGCCGGTGACGATCGCGACGCGCCCGTCGAGACGTGGCAGGGCGGTGCTCATGCCGACCTGATGCCCGCTCCGGGCGTGCGCTTCAAGCGGCTCGCGCGTCCGCACCCGAGCGAGCCGCTGCGGCGCCGGCTCGCCTACGGGCAGTCCAGCGGTGTGCAGCAGTTCGACACGACGCAGCTGTTGCTCGTGTACTGGTAGCTCGCGCAGCCGCCCGCGGCGGCGAAGTCGGCGCACGACGCCTCGCTGTCGTACGGGTAGCGCGGCGGCGTTCCCGCGCAGGTCTCGCTGTTCGTGCCCGGGCGCCCCGGGATCGGGCTGCACGGCGCCGAGAAGAACGAGCACGGGATGCCGATCGGCTCGGATCCGACCGGCGTGTAGGCCGGGCAGCTCGTCGCCGAGCACGAGCCGGACACGCTGCAGGCCAGGTTCACCATGCCGGAGTCGATCGAGTCGAGGTCGCAGGACAGGAAGGTGACCCCGCCGCTCCTCGAGAGGACGTTGCCGGTGGTGTAGCCGTCGCGCACCCGCCAGGTGATCACCCAGGACTCGTTGCCGACGACCTTGTTGATCAGCACGCCGGACCGGTCCGAGGTGCACTGGATGCCGGACTCGCGCTGCGCGTGTGCCACCGAAGAAGCGAGCGCGAGCAGCAACGCCGCGCCGGCCACCGCCAGGATCCCTGCAACCGTTCGCATCACGACCTCCTCGTCCATCGCGTCGCTCCGACGCACCCCGCCGGAGCTACGGCAGAACCGGCGCCGGGCGTGAGCTCACGTACCGTCGTCGGGCGGCGGCGTCCACGGCCGCAGCCGCGGCAGGATGCCCGGCACGTTGCGCCGGTACTCGTCGTACGGCGCGCCGAACCGGCGGCGGAGCTGCGGCTCCTCGAAGAGCGGGATGTAGACCAGGTTGACGACCAGGAAGATCGTCGCCCACAGCGCGTTCGGCGGCGACAGCAGGACGAGCGCCTCCCCGAAGACGAGCAGCACGACGCCCGAGATCATCGGGTTGCGCACCCAGCGGTAGGGACCGTGCACGACGAGCCTGCGCGGCGGATCCCACGGCGCGAGCGTGCCGCGCCCCTCGGCCGCGAAGCGGCGCAGCGACGCCGCGAACAGCACCAGCCCGACGCCGAGCAGCGCGAGGCCGGCGAGCTGCAGAAGGACCTCGCCCGGGCTGCGGCCGACGCGGACGTCGACGCCGTAGCGTCGCCCGATCCACAGCGGCACCAGGATCGTGACCGTCACGGGCAGCGCGAGGACCGCGAGCAGATGACGCAGCAGCATCACGACGGCGATCCGCGCAACCGGGTCACCAGCGGTGCGCGAACTCCTCGGCCCAGCCGACGAGCCCGTCCACCGCGATCTCCCGCCCGTCGACGCGCACCCGCCCGCGCCAGCGGCCGAACGCGCACGTGCCGCCCGTCGCGAGCACGCCGAGGTTCATGCGCGGCGTGTGCGCGACGACGGGCTCCAGCGTCAGGTCGAGCGCGCCCGAGTGCTCGGCGACGACCCGCCACGGCTCGCGCCACCGCGCGGCGTCGTACTCCCAGCGGACGTCCTCCATGACCTTGTGCAGGCGGCCGTCGCACAGGATGCCGTTCTCGTTCGAGCCCGTGCCCGTCGTCCAGCGGGCGCCGACGTTCACCCCGAGCAGCACCTCGCCCGCGTACCCGGTCGCGACGCCCCAGTTCCAGCACGAGCGGTAGGGCCACATGCCGCGTCCCCAGTCCTGCACGGCGAACGCGGTGCGCGGCTCGAGCACCCAGCGACGCTCGCCGGCACGCACCTCGCCGTCGCACGGCAGCGCGGCGTGCTTCGAGTTGCACTGGAAACGCGTCTCCGTCCACGGCACGACGACGTTCAGGCTCTCGTGCCCCGGCGGGCGGCGCACGAGGAAGTCCGCGGTGACGTCCGTGCCGTCGCCCGCGCGGCCGCGGAAGCGCACCGCGAGGTCGTCGCCACGGGTGCGGTTCTCGTACTCGATGCCGCCGCCCGTGTAGCCGACCGTCGCGTCGACGTGCTCCGGCAGCACGATGCGCCCGGGCAGCCCGTACGACGAGCCCGCCCAGTGCTTGCCGTCGCGGAAGTCGGTCACGCTGAACGAGCAGAAGGCGGCGTAGTCCACGTCGGCGAGCGTCACCGAGAAGACGAACTCGGGGCCGATCCAGTTCCAGAAGTTCCAGCGCTTCTTGCGCGGCCAGTGCCCCGTGAGGTTGGCGCGGAACAGCGGCCGGCGCGCGAAGCCGACGGCCTGCGGGTTCAGGCGCCCGCGCGCGTCGCACAGGTCGACGGGCGCCGTGATCTCGCGCTCGACGTAGACCGGCTCGCGCACGCGGCGCTCCCCGGGGCGGTCGAGGATCGGCAGGTGGTCGGGGAGCGGGCTCATGCGGCGGCGGCGCGCGAGCGGCGCGGCGTCACGCCGAGCGCCTCGCGGTCCCCTGCCGCTCGAGCCAGGCGTCGAAGGTGGTCGGCGCGAGCCGCGCCCCGGGCGGCGCGAGCAGGACCTCGCCCGCCGCCTCGACGCCGAGGACGCCGGTGCGCCAGCTCGGCACGAGACGAACCCGTTCGCCGCGCACCGCGAGCGTGCGCCGCGCCATGTCGACCAGGTCCTGCGGCTCGGGGCCGGCGAGGTCGGTCGCGTGTCCCTGCGGCTCGCCGGCGGCGAGCGCGGCGAGCGTTTCCGCCACGTCGGACGCCGCGACCGGCTGCACGAGCAGCGGCGGCAGCGTCGCGACGTCGCCCTGGCGCGTCCAGCCGACCACCTGCTCCGCGAACTCGTGGAACTGCGTCGCGCGCTGGATCGAGAACGGCACCGGCCCCGACAGCACCAGCGCCTCCTGCGCGAGCTTGCCGGCGTAGTGCGCGCTGCCCGGGATGCGCTCGAGCCCGACGATCGACAGCAGCACGTGGTGGCGGACGCCGGCGGTCTCCTCGGCGGCGAGCAGGTTGCGGGTCGCGGTGGCGAACAGCCGCCGTGTCTCGTCGAGGTCCCTGCCGACCATGTTGCTCACGTCGACCACCGCATGGACGCCCGCGAGCGCGCGCTCCAGACCGTCGGCGCGCAGCACGTCGACGCCTCGCGAGCGCGACAGCGCGACGCCCTCGTGCCCGAGCCGCTGCACGGCGTCGATCAGCTGGCGGCCGATGACGCCGGTTCCTCCTACGACTGCGATGCGCATGGTTCCTCCCGGCGCAAGAGCCGCGTGCGCACGTCGAGCACGTGGGCGAGGCGGTCCGTCTCGGGCACGTCGTGCCTGCGCTCGGGGTCGATGAGGAGACAGCGCAGGCCGGCCCGCGTCGCGCCGACGTAGTCGGCGGCATACGAGTCGCCGACGTACAGCGACGTCTCGGGCGTGCCGCCCGCGAGACGCAGCGCGCGCGCGAAGATGCACGACGAGGGCTTCCGCTTGCCGTGCTCGACCGACGTCACCACGGTCGTGAAGTGGCGCGCCGCGTCCATCGCCTGCAGGTGCTCGTGGATCAAGCCTGCGTGGTGGGTGTTGGTGACGAGGACGAGCGTGAACCGTTCGGCGAGCTCGGCGAGCATCGCCGCCACGCCGGGAAGGTGGATCACCGCCGTGCTCCACTCGGTGAGATACGCGTCGCGCAAGCGCTCGACGAGGCCCGCGTCGAAGCCCCGCGGCAGCAGCTCCCGCAGGAGCTCCTCGCACGCCTCGTCCATCGAGAACTCGCGCAGGCTGTCGAGCGTGCGACGGTCGAAGTCCTCGAACGTGCCCTCGAGACGCTCGAGGAAGGTCCGGTAGTCGACGGCGCAGCCGGCCGCGGCGAGCAGCTCGTGTGACCGCTGGTAGCCCTGCTCGGTCCGGCTCGGGGAGTACGAGACGAGCGTGCCGAAGAAGTCGAACAGGACGTGCGTCGTGCCTGCGAGCGATGGTTCCAAGCGGCGACCTACGAGATGACGCCCTCGTCCTTGAGCTTGCCGAGGTCTTCCCACGAGAGCCCCGCGTCGAGCAGCACCGTCTCGGTGTCGGCGCCGACGTCGGGTGCGTGGTTGCGCACGTGCGGCGGCTCGTTGCCGAACTGCACCGGGCTCGCGGCGACGCGCACCTTGCCGTGCTCGGGGTGGTCGACGTCGAGGATGTAGCCGTTCGCCTTCACCTGGCGGTCCTCGACCACCTCGAGCGGCGACTGCACCGGCCCCCAGATGCACTCCGAGTCGTTCAGCAGCTCGGCCCAGTGCTCGCGCGGCCGGCTCTTGAACATCGCGCGCAGCTCGTCGAGCAGCGCCGGGCCGTTCGATGCGCGCACGTCGTCGGGGTTGAAGCGCGGGTCCTGGAGCAGGTCGTCGCGCTGCACCGCCTTCGCGAAGACCGGCCAGAAGCGGTTGTGCTGCAGCATCATCAGGACGAGATGGCGTCCGTCGGCGCACTCGTAGGTCGCGACCAGCGGGTTCGGCGTGCCGCCCTGACCGCCCTTCGGCAGCTCGAAGCCGTACGTCATCGCGGCGACGATGTCCGGCGACAGGATCCACACCGCCTCGCCGAGCAGCGAGACGTCGACCTCGATGCCCTGCCCGGTCCGCTCGCGGTGGAACAGCGCGCCCGCGATGCCGCCCGCGAGGAACATGCCGCCGGTGAAGTCCCCGAACGCCGGCCGCTGCTGGATGAACGGCTGGCCCGGCGGCGTCAGCACGTTGGCGACGCCGCCGCGGGCCCAGAACGACAGCCCGTCGTAGCCGCCGCGGTTGGCATCCGGGCCCTTCTGCCCCTGGCCGTGGCCGCGCGCGTAGACGATCCTTGGATTGACCTTCCTCAGGTCGTCGTAGGTGATCTTCAGGCGCTCGCGCGCCTCGGGCAGGAAGCTCGTCACGAAGACGTCCGCCTTCTCGACGAGCTTGTAGAGCAGCTCGCGCCCCGCGTCCTTGGTGAAGTCGATGCCGACGCTCTTCTTGTTGCGGAAGAGCTGCTCGACGAAGAAGTTCACGCCCTTGGCACCCGGGATCATGCCCGACGTGATGAGCCCGCGGATCGAGTCGCCGCGCGCCGGGTGCTCGATCTTGACGACGTCGGCGCCCCAGTCGGCGAGCACCGTGGCGCACGAGGGGACGAAGCCCCACTCCGTGACTTCGATGACGCGAATGCCGTTCAGGATCTCCATGCCGCTCTACCTACGACGGGCGCGCCGCCGGGGTAAAGGGGCGTTGCACGGGCGCGGATCATGTACGCCGTGCCCTTGAACGCGCTTCGGGCGTCAGGCACCGTTTCCTCGTGGCACCGGAAGCGGAACGCCTCGGCCGGCGCGGCCCCTACCGCTGGGAGGACTTCCTCGATCTCGACGAGGACGACCTGCGCGAGCTGATCGACGGCGAGCTTCTGGAGCTGGAAGTGCCCACCAAGATCCACCAGTGGATCGTGACCTGGCTCGCCATGTGTCTGAACGGCTGGGCGCTGCCGAGACAGGCCGGGGTTGCGCTCGTCTCCGGCTACAAGGTGCGCATCCGCGACGACCGCGGCGTCATGCCCGATGTCCAGTTCTTCCGCCGCGGCGGCCGCCCGGTCCCCGATCGCGGCCTCGCACAGGGCGCGCCGGAACTCGCGGTCGAGGTCGTGTCGCCGTCGAGCGTGCGCTACGACCGCGTCGTCAAGCTCGCCTGGTACGCGTCGATCGGCACGCCGGAGTACTGGATCGTCGACCCGCAGAAGCGCACCCTCGAGCGCTTCCTCCGCGCCAGGGACGGCACGCTCGCGCTCGCGGAATCTCTCGCCGGCGACGTGCGCTTCGCGCCGGCGACGTTCCCCGAGCTCGAGATCGACCTCGCGCAGCTCTGGACGATGCCGGAGCTGTGAGCGCGCGCCGTCCGCGCCGGCGTCGGCTCAGCGGACCAGCCAGTACAGCGCCGCCGCCATCGCGCCGAACACCGGCATGGCGACGACGCAGAGGATGGCCGCCGTCAGGCTCCCGTCCGCACGCTGCGCGTCGGCGAGCATCCACAGCGCGAGCACGATCTCGAGCCCGAAGAAGTCGAGCATCAGCTGCTTGCCCCACGGCGTGACGCCCCAGATGCCGGCGAACTGATCCGCCATCGCCGCAGCCGGCGCGCGCCACCAGGACCACGCGGAGAACGCCAGCATCCCGATCAGGACCACCGCCGCGATCGCGTCCATCCCGACCTCCCTCCTGGCGCACGACGGGCCCGCGCGAGGCGCGGTGCGTCAGCGCCTGCCGCCGAGCAGCGAGCCCAGCACTCCCCGCATGATCCGCGCGCCGACGCTGCCGCCGATCTCGCGCCCCACCGCCGTTCCGAGCGAGCGCGCGGCGCTCTTGAGCATCGCCTCGCCGGCGCTCTGGCGCTGCCGGCCGCCGTCGCGACCGCCTCGCGCAGGGCGCTCCTCCCC
>JBFMAS010000260.1:0-4068 GCA_040755575.1 Thermodesulfobacteriota bacterium | reverse complement strand
GCGCGACGGGTCAAACCTTCCTCGCGGCAGGTCGCCGCGGTGGCGGCCGGATTGATCTTCGGGCGCCGGCATTCATAGATGCGGACCATGACGGCCACGAGCGTCGCCGGACGCTGGCATCCGCGGATCGTCGTCAACGGCGCCTCGACGATCACCTGGCCGCTCGCGGGCGACCTGGCGCTCTACGCGGAGCTCGGCGTCGAGCGGATCGCCCTGCTGTCGCGCAAGGTGGACGCCGCAGGCGAGGACGAGGCCCTGCGGATGGTGCGCGACGCTCGCGTGACGGTCGACAGCCTGATGGTCGGTCCGCTGCTCGAGCTCGCGCGGCCCGCGCAGTGGGAGGAGGGCAGGAGCGCGCTGCGTCGCATGCTGGCGCGCGCCCGGCGCTTCGGTGCCGACTGCGCCGTCATCACCAGCGGCCCCGCCGGCGTGCTCACCTGGGAGGACGCCGCGAGCGCGTTCGCGCGCGCGCTCGAGCCGATCGTGGCCGAGGCGCGCGACGCCGGCATGACGATCGCGGTCGAGAACACGAACGGGCTGCGCTTCGACCTGGGCTTCCTGCACAACCTCCGCGACACGATCGACGTCGCGCGCACGATCGGGCTCCGCGTCTGCATGGAGGTGAACAACGTCTGGGGCGAGCGCGCGCTGCGCGACACGATCCGCGCCGGCGTCGACTCGATCCGCATGGTCCAGGTGAACGACTTCGTCGTCCCCACCACCTCGACGCCCGACCGCGCGGTCCCCGGCGACGGCGTGATCCCGCTCGCGCGCATCTTCGGCGACCTCGAGCAGGCGGGCTACCGCGGACCGTACGAGCTCGAGATCGTCGGGCCGCGCATCGAGGCCGAGGGCTATCCGAGCGCGCTGCGACGCAGCCTCGAGCACGTCGACGCGCTGCTGCGCGAGCTCCGCTAGAGGGCAGTCCGCGCGCGCAGCGCGCGTACCCCGTCGTCGAGCTACGTACCCCTGCGCGCCGTCTCGCTCTGCAGGCGGTCGCTCAGGATGCGCGCCAGGTTGCGGAAGATCTGGGCCGCGGTGCGCGGGTAGCGGCGCTGCACCCGCGCCAGCGCGCTCTCGTTGACGGTCATCACCTCGAGGGGCGCGGTCGCGACCACGTCCGCGGTGCGCTCGTGGCTGCGGATCAGCCCCATCTCGCCGAACACGTCGCCGCGGCCGAGCTCGCGGACCTTGCGCTCGTGGCCGTTCGCGTGGACGCGCACCTCGGCCTTGCCGTCGATGATGACGTACATCTGGTCGCCGATCTCGCCCTGGCGTACCACGTGCTGCCCCTGCGGATGCGACTCGAGCCCCGCGAGCAGCGCGACGAGCCGGGCCTGCGACGGACGCAGGCTCTCGAACAGCGGGATCGTCCGGTGCGGGTCGTGCCCGAGCTTGACGCCGAGGAGATCCCACAGCGTGATGATGCGCGTCGTCGCGAGCAGCGCCGGAAAGAGCGCGAGCTCGGTCACGATGGCGGCGAGGATCGTGATCGCGGAGAGAACGCCGAACTGCTGGAGCGGCACGAAGGTCGAGGTCGCGAGGCTCGCGAAGCCGAGGAACAGGAGCACCGAGTTGAACAGCGCGGGCTTGCCGACGCTGGAGAACGTCCGCACCATCGCCGTCTCCTGCTCGGTGGTGCGCTTGATCTCGGTCGACAGCCGGCTCATCAGGTGGATGGTGTCGTCGACGACGATGCCGAGCACGATCGACGCGATGATCGTCGTGCCGAGGTTCAGCGGTGCGCCGGTGAGGCCCATCAGCCCGAAGAAGACGATCACCGGCACGAAGTTCGGCACCATCGCGATGAGCCCGATCCGCACCGAGAGGAACATCAACGCCATGACGGCGAAGATCGCGACCGTCGCCATGGCGAGGCTCGCGATCTGGCCGCTCACCAGGTCGCTCGTCGTCTCCATCATCAGGATCAGGTTGCCGGTCGCGCGGGCGCGCAGCTCGGGGGGGAACGTGCGGGCGGCGAAGTCGTGGATCTCGCGGACCAGCGCCTCGATGTCGCTCGAGCGCGCGAGCGTCGTGCGCACGAGGATGTGCGTGCGCGAGAAGTCCGCGTTCACGACGCGCTGGAACGACTTCGGGCTCGAGGCGACGAGCTGGATGACGGAGTCGAGCTGCGCCGGGTTCTCCCAGAAGGTCTTGCGCTCGCCCGACGGCGCCCCGCCCTCGACCAGGTTGCCCTGCTCGTCGACGATGATGTCCCCGCCCTCCGCGCCCGCCGACTGGGTGCCGCGGTCGAGCAGCTCCGCGTAGTCGACGAACGAGATCGTCTTGTCGACGCCGGGCAGCGAGTCGACGTGCTTCTGCAACGCGCGGATGCGCTCGAGCGTGTCGAGCTTCTTCATCGTGCCCGGCTTGTCGGCGTCGATCGCGACGTAGAACGCCATGCTGCCGACCAGGTTCTCGTTGATCGCGTCGGTCGCCGCGCGGACAGGATCGTCCTCGCGGAAGAACGAGTGCAGGTTGTTGTCGACCTGGATCTTCGGGATCTGCGTCAAGCACGCCGCGCACAGCAGGGCGGTCGCCACGATGATCGCCGTCCGGCGCTCGATGCTGAAGGTCGCGACGGCGGCGAGGAAGCGGCTCACCGCCGGCGAGTAGTCCTCCCGCACGGCCCGGGGCAGC
This sequence comes from Thermodesulfobacteriota bacterium, assembly GCA_040755575.1. Lineage (GTDB taxonomy): Bacteria > Desulfobacterota > Binatia > UBA12015 > UBA12015 > DATCMB01. The sequence goes on along the minus strand of JBFMAS010000260.1, from coordinate 1,428 downwards.
CGCAGCACCGCCAGCGCCGCCGGCACCACGACCAGCGACATGACGAACGCGATCGCGACGCCGATCGAGGCGTAGAGCCCGAGCTGGCGGATGCTGACGATCTGGTTGGTGACGAGCGACAGGAAGCCGATGACGGTCGTGATCGCCGTGATGACGATCGGCGCGCCGGTGCTGCGCAGCGTGTGCAGGACGGCTTCACGCGGCGACGCGGACGCCGCCGCGGCCTCGTAGTAGTCCGCGAGGACGTGCAGGCAGTAGGCCCCGGCCAGCACCAGCAGCAGCGGCGGCAGCGCGAGCGTGCCTAGGGAGAGCGGCGTGCCGGCGAGCGCCATGATGCCGAGCGTCCAGACGAGCGTCACCGTGATCGCCAGCAGCGGCAGCACGACGCCGCGCAGCGAGCGGAAGCACAGCGCGAGCACGACGACCACGATGCCGAACGCGATCGGCACGAAGCGCGCGAGGTCGTTCCACATCGCGTCGGCCGCGTAGACCTTGAAGTGCGGCAGCCCCGTGTAGACCACCTGCTCGGGGCCGTTTGCGCGCGCGACGATCGCCTGCACCGCCTGGTCGATGCCGCGGCGCGCGAACTCCTCGTCGCTCACCTCCTCGAAGAAGACGTTCAGCGCGGCCGCGTGCCCGTCCGCCGACACCAGGTTCTTCAGGTAGATCGGGCGCTCGGCGAGCTTGGCCCGCAGCGCCGCGGACTCCTCCGGCGTGCGCGGGATCGCGTCGACGAGCGGCGGCGGGTCGAGCACGTCCGCGACCGGGTCGACCGCGTTGGTCAGGCTCACGACCTCGGCGACGCCGTCGATCGCCGCGATCTCGTCGGTGAGCCGGCGGATCTTCTCGAGGACCTCCGGCCTGTAGACGTCGTCGGTGATCACGCCGACGACGCCGATCTCGTCGCTGCCGAAGAGCCGGCGGATCTCGTCGTAGTAGGCCTTGTCCGAGTCGCCCTCGGCGAGCAGCGTCTCGACCGAGGCGTCGAGGCGGGTCGCGCGCGCGTGCCAGGCGAAGAGCGTCGTCGCGACCGCGACGATCAGCAGCGCGGCCTTCGGCCAGTCGACGATTGCGCGATAGACCCGCTCCATGGAGCTCCGCTCCGTGCGCGGCGGAGGAATGCCGCGGCGGTTGTCCAACGGGCGTGGGCGGGAGTCAAACCGGCGCGGGCTCGCCCGGCGCCGTCCCCGCGGGGGGCGCCAGCGCGTCCACGGCCGCGCGCGCCCGGGCGGCGACGATGCGCCCGCGCATCCACAGCCCGCCGTCGGGGTCGCGCAGCACCTCGCCGACGCGCGCCGGGTGGTGGATCTCGAGCTCGACGGGCTCCTCGCGCGCGAGCAGCGCCTCGTCGACCGGGTCCATGCCGCCGAGCCGCTCCGCGACGAGGTGCGCCGGCCAGGAAAAGCGCCGGCGGATCGTGCGCGTCGC
>JBFMAS010000259.1:0-2161 GCA_040755575.1 Thermodesulfobacteriota bacterium | reverse complement strand
ACCGCCGCCGGGCCGAGCCCGCGCCGCGCGCGGAGCACGAGGCCGAGCCCAGGGCCGAGCACAAGGCGACCATCGCCGGCGTGCGCAGCGACGGCCCGGACGACGCGCCGCGCTTCGACCGCGAGGTGCGCGCGCGGCTCGCGCCGCTCTACGTGCGCGACGCCGGCACGGGACCCGCGATCGTCTTCCTGCACGCCTTCCCGCTGAACGGACGCATGTGGGAGCCGCAGCTCGAGTCGCTCGCCGCCGAGTTCCGCGTGATCGCGCCCGACCTCGCCGGCTTCGGCCTGTCGTGGACGCCCGACTCGGCCTTCTCGCTCGCCGACCAGGCCGCCGCCGTCCAGCTGTCGCTCGAGGATCTCAAGGTCGGGGACGTGATCCTGGTCGGGCTGTCGATGGGCGGCTACGTCGCCTTCCCGCTCCTCGCGCGGCTCGGAAGGCGGGTGCGCGGGCTGGTGCTCGCGGACACGCGCGCCACCGCCGACGACGACGCGACCGCGGCCAACCGGCACCGGCTCGCCGCCGAGGTCGAGTCGAGCGGCGTCGAGGTCGCAGCGGACGAGCTGCTGCCGAAGCTGATCGGCACCTCGAGCTTCCACGACCAGCCGGACCTCGTCGACCGCGTGCGGACGATCATCCTGGAGAACAAGCAGGCGGGCGTCGCCGGAGCGCTGCGCGCGATGGCGTCGCGGCCGGACTCGACGTCGCTCCTGTCGACCATCGCCTGCCCGGTGCTGGTGATCGCAGGCGAGGACGACGTGCTGACGACGGTCGAGGAGGCGCGCCGGATGGCCTCGCGCATCCGTGACGCGCGCGTCACGGTGCTGCCCCGGGCGGGCCACCTGACGAACCTCGAGGCGCCGGTCGAGTTCAGCCGCGCGATCGCCGACTTCGCGCGCGCGCTCGCTCCGGCGACGCGCGGCAGCGCGCGCGCGCACGCTGCCGGCCGGACCTCGCCGGGCTCGTAGCACGGGCCCGACGCTGCGGTCGCGCGCCACGCGTCGCCGTTGTACAGCAGCCGGCCATGAAGCGGCGACGGCTCGGACGCTCCGGCCTGCAGGTGTCGGAGATCTGCCTCGGCACGATGACCTTCGGCTCGATGGCCGACGAGGCGACGAGCCGGCGCATCCTCGACCACGCCGTCGAGCACGGCGTCGACTTCCTGGACGTCGCGGAGGTGTACCCGGTGCCGCCCGCCGCGGAGTCGGCGGGCGTGAGCGAGGAGATCGTCGGGCGCTGGCTCGCGGGTCGGCCGCGGGACTCGGTGCTCATCGCGACCAAGATCGCCGGGCCGGCCGGCGGCTGGTTCCCCGCGGTGGTCCGTCACGGCCACACCGCGCTCGACCGGCACTCGATCACGCGCGCGCTCGATGCGAGCCTGCGCCGCCTCGGCACCGACTACGTCGACCTCTACCAGACGCACTGGCCCGACCCCGACCTGCCGATCGAGGAGACGCTCGAGGGCCTCGCGCGCGCGATCGACGCCGGCAAGGTGCGCGCGGTCGGCTGCAGCAACGAGACCGCCTACGGGCTCGTGAAGAGCCTGTGGACGGCCGACGTCCGCGCGCTGCCGCGCTTCGACACCATCCAGAACAACTTCAGCCTGCTCAACCGCCGCTTCGAGGACGCGCTCGCCGAGGTATGCCGCCGCGAGCAGGTGAGCCTGCTGCCGTACAGCCCGATCGCGGGCGGCGTGCTGTCCGGCAAGTACCTCGACGGCGCGCGGCCCCCGGGCGCGCGCTTCGCCTACTACGCCGAGCACAGCCCGCGGACGCGGGCGATGGCACGCCGCTTCGTCAACGAGCGGACGCTCGAAGCGACGCGCCGCTTCGCGGCGATCGCGCGCGAGGCCGGCCTGTCGCCGGTGACGCTCGCGGTCGCCTGGAGCCTCGCGCACGACTTCGTCGGCGCGACGATCATCGGCGCGACCGATCCCGTCCAGCTCCCCGACGCGCTCGCCGGCGCCGACGTCGTGCTGTCCGACGACGTGCGCACGGCGTGCGACGCGGTGTCGCGCGAGATCCTCTACCCGATGGGCTGAAGGCCGCGTGCCGTCTCGCGCCGCGCGACGGTCTCGTGCAGCGCGAGCAGCAGCACGGCGCCGCCGAGCAGCGACGGCCCGACCGCCTCGAGACCGAAGCGGCCGACCACCGAGCCGACG
>JBFMAS010000258.1:0-3348 GCA_040755575.1 Thermodesulfobacteriota bacterium | reverse complement strand
CGGTCGCGGCGCGGCTGGGCTGGCGGCCGGGACCGACGGGTTCCGCCGGCTGCACGCGTCCGGGGGGCTCGCCACCTTCACCCTGGCGCGCAAGGGTCAGGGTACGAGCCTGGGCTCCGCGTGGTCCGCACTTTACTGACCTGCGCGCGACCCCGACACTGGATCGGATGGCACGGTGGTCGCGAGGGCATCTCGTGATCGTCAGCGCGGTCGCGACGAGCGCGCTCGTGGCGGCGCTGCTCGGTGACCGGGTCGCCGCGTGGGCGCGCATCCCCGCGGGCCTGGTCGTGAGCGCGACCGTCGCCGCCGGAGCGGCGGCGCTCGCCCTCGCGCTCGAAAGGCACGCGGTGTTCGCCGGGCGTCGCGGGCGCCGGCTCGCGCTGCATGCGGCGGTCGCTCTGCTGACCACCGTGCTCGGCACGGCGCTGGTCTACGCGAGCGTGCGCTTCACGCAGCCGGACGCCGTCGCGAGCTTCGTGCGAGGGCCGCTCTACTGGAGCGCCGCGTGGTGGGTCGTGCTCTACGGTCTCGTGGCGACGGCGTGGCACGCCGTACGCGAGCGCGATCGGCTGCGGGCCCGCGAGCTCGCGGCGGCACAGGCCGAGCTGCACGCGCTGCGCGCGCGGCTCGATCCGCACTTCCTGTTCAACACGCTGCACTCGCTCGGCGTCCTGGTGCGTGAGGACCGTGGCCTCGCGGAGGAGGCGCTCGACCAGTTCGGCGAGCTCATGCGCTACGTGCTGCGCACGAGCCGCGCCGGCGAGGACGTGCCGCTCGCGGACGAGATCGACTTCGTGCGCAGCTACCTGGCGCTCGAGAAGCTGCGGCTCGGCGACCGGCTCCGCGTCGTCGAGGACCTCGACGACGACGCGCTCGACTGCTCGGTGCCGCCGCTGCTGGTGCAGCCGCTGATCGAGAACGCGATCCGGCACGGCATCGCGCCGCTGCGTCGCGGCGGCACCGTCGAGCTGTCCGCGCGCCACGAAGGAGGCACGCTGACCATCCGCGTGCGCGACGACGGCGCGGGCTGCGACGCCGCGAGCGTCGCACGGAGCGCGGGGCTCGGGCTCGACGCCGTCGCGCGCCAGCTCGCGGCGCGCTTCCCGGCGGAGCACCGCTTCGCGGCGGGACCGCGACCGGAAGGCGGCTTCGAGGTGCAGCTGTCCCTCCCGGCGAGCGTGCCCGGCTCGCCCGTCGCGCGCCGGCCGGCGGAGCGGCGGAGGGCGTCGTGATCACCACCTTCGTCGTCGACGACGAGCCGCTTGCGCGGCGCAAGCTGGTCGAGCTGATCGCGGAGGTCGGCTGGGCCGCCAACGTCGGCGAGGCGGCCAGCGGGGCCGAGGCGATCGAGCGCATCGACGCGCTCCGCCCGGACGTCGTCTTCCTCGACGTCGCGATGCCGGAGGTGTCCGGCCTCGAGGTCGTGCAACGCTTGACGGCCACCCCGGTGGTCGTCTTCACCACGGCGTACGATCAGCACGCGGTGACGGCGTTCGAGCTCGAAGCGGTCGACTACGTCGTCAAGCCGTTCGGCCGGCGGCGCTTCCTCGCCGCGATCGAGCGCGCGCGGCGCACCGTCGAGTCGCGCGCGAGCGCGTCCGCTCTGGCGCGGGCGCGCGCCGCCCTCGACGCGGCGCGGCCCGGGGCGCCGCCGCTGGACCGCGTGCTGGTGCGCGGCGACCGCGGCGTCATCGTCCCGCTCGCGCTGGCGGACGTGGTCCGCCTCGAGGCGCAGGACGACTACGTCTGCATCCACGCGCCCGGCAGGAGCTACCTGATCGGCGTCCGCCTCGCGGACCTCGAGTCCCGCCTGCCGAGCCCGCCGTTCCTGCGCGTGCACCGCTCGCACATCGTCAATCTGCAGCACGTCGAGCGGTTGGTCCCGTTCGACGGCTCGCGGCTGCAGGTGCAGCTCAAGGACGGCACGCGGATCGTCGCGAGCCGCACGCGCTCGCACGCGATTCGCGACGTCGCGTGGTGAGCGCTGCGGGGGCCGCCGTCGAGCGGGCTCAGTGCCCGGCGCACGCCCCCACGGTTTCCGCGATCTCGCGTGCGGCCGCCTGGTCGCCGAGCCGCGCCTCGAGCGAGCGGAACTCCTCCTCCGTCCACTTCTGCTGGATGCGGCGCAGCGCGCACGCGCAGACCGCCTCGGTCGCGCCGCGGCGGCAGCCGGCCTGGAAGTTCTCGACGACCTCCGCGGAGTACGGGTTCGCGGGCGGCTCCTGCGTGCACGCCGTGGTGAGGCTCAGAGTCGCGAGCAGCAGCGCCGTGCGCGTGCGCCGGGCGGGTGGCTTGCGGAGCGAGACGGGCATCCCGCGCACATAACGTGCGCGCGCCCCGGGCGCGACGGCCGCCGTCCCGCGGTCGTGCTATGCCGACCCCGGATGCCGGAGCTGCCCGACGTCGAGGTCTACGTGGAGCTGCTGCGCGAGCGCGTGCAGGACCAGGTGCTGGAGAGGATCCGGCTCAAGAGCACGTTCCTCGTGCGCACCTTCGACCCGCCGATCTCGGCCGCGCAGGGCCAGCGCGTGGTCGCCGTGCGCCGGCTCGGCAAGCGCGTCGTGCTCGCGCTCGAGGACGAGCTGTTCCTCGTCTTCCATCTGATGATCGCGGGACGCTTCCGCTGGGAGAAGCGCGGCGCGAGCCCGGCGGGCAAGATCGGGCTCGCCGCCTTCGACTTCCCGAACGGGACGTTGCTCTTGACGGAGGCGAGCCAGAAGAAGCGCGCGTCGCTGCACCTGGTGCGCGGCGAGGCGGCGCTCGGCGAGCACCACGCGGGCGGCATCGAGCCGCTCGAGTGCAGCGAGGCGGAGTTCCGCGAGGCGTTGACCCGCGAGAGCCACACGCTGAAGCGCACGCTCACCGATCCGCGCCTCCTGAGCGGCATCGGCAACGCGTACTCCGACGAGATCCTGCACGTGGCGCGCCTCTCGCCGCTCAAGCAGACCGGCAAGCTCACGGACGAGGAGATCGCGCGCCTCTACCGCGCGACGCGCGAGACCCTCGCCACCTGGGTCGAGCGGCTGCGCGCCGAGTTCGCGGGCCGCTTTCCCGGACCCGGCGAGATCACCGCCTTCCGTCCCGGCTTCGCGGTGCACGGTCGCTACCGCGAGCCGTGTCCCGACTGTGGCAAGCCGGTGCAGCGCATCCGCTACGCCGAGAACGAGACCAACTACTGCGCCGCCTGCCAGAACGAAGGCCGCCTGCTCGCCGACCGCGCGCTGTCGCGTCTGCTGCACGACGACTGGCCGCGCTCGATCGATTTCGACGACGGGACCGCTCCCCTCGCCCCATCGGGCAAAGCCCGACGCGGCCCCGCTCCCCGGCTCGCTTCGCTCGGCCGCGCAC
>JBFMAS010000257.1:0-5113 GCA_040755575.1 Thermodesulfobacteriota bacterium | reverse complement strand
GCTGCGGCCGGCGGCGCCGGGGCGCCCGGGGCCGCGGCGGGCGGCCGCGAGCCGGCCGGGCGCTGCACGTCGAGCTGGTCGTCGACGCGGGCGACCTGCGGCGCGCTCTTCGCGGTCGCGACGATGAAGGCGCGCTCCTCCTCGCTCTCGACCGGGCCGCGCAGCGTGACCACGCGGTCGACGGTGATGATCTTGACGTTGTGCGCGTCGGTCGAGAGGTCGTCGTTGGCGACCACCGTCTTGCGGATGTGCTGCGTGATCGCGAGATCGCCCGGCTCGTTGCTCTGGTCGATCGGCGTCCGCGTCTTGCCCTCGCGGTCGCGCACGTTGCGCGCCGTGTTGTCCGGCTCGACCGCGTGGTCGTCGTCCGGCGGCGGTACCGGCTCTGCGGCTGCCGCGACCGCGTCCGGCACCGCCAGCCACAGCAGCGCCGCGAGCGGCGTCGACGCGAGAATGCGCTTCACCTTCATGTGCGTTCCTCCGGGGCCCGGCGCGGCCCGCGTGCCCGGCCTCTCTCGTCTGCGAGCGTATCGCGTGCCAGAGCGCGAGCGCGCGGCCACGACCACCGTCGAGCGGGGGAGCCGGTGGCACGACGGTTGCCAGGTGGCCCGCGAGGAGGTGTGCGCATGAAGCCCATGGCGAAGCTGCTCGCCCTCGTGTGCGCGGCCGCGTCGGTCGGCCTGCCGCTGGCGCGCGGGAACGACACGGCCAGCGCGGCGCCCGCGGAGGACGCCGCGCTGACGGAGCGCGGTCGCTACATCGCGAACGACGTCGCGATGTGCGTCCAGTGTCACACGCCGCGCGACCCGAACGGCGACCTCGACGACACCAGGCTCTTCCAGGGCGCGCCGATGCCGGTCGAGTCGCCGTTCGGCCGCCAGCCGTGGGCGACGTATGCGCCGGCGATCGCGGGCACAGGGCACCTGACGGACGAGGACCTGCGCGCGCTGCTCACCACCGGACGGCGCACGACGGGCCAGGCACCGCTCGCGCCCATGCCGCCCTTCCGGATGGAGGAGCCGGACGCGCTCGCGGTGATCGCATACCTGCGCTCGTTGCCCGCACGCTGACCTCCGCCTCGCGTCAAGGGCGCACGGGCAGCGTACGCACGGTGGCGGGATCCTCGATCGCCCGCGTCCACTCCTCGGCCTGCTCGTCCGTCAAGTTGCCGCGCGGGCGCAGGCGCGCGTCCGCATAGCCCCAGCGCTGCACGTCGATCAGGAACTGCGCCCGCGACAGCAACGTTCCCTGGCAGACGCGGTCGTCGGGCGGCGTGTGCGCGTGCTCGTTCGCGAGGAGATTCGTCAGGTGGTCCATCACCCAGCGCGGCACGCGATCGCGCTCGGACGGATAGATGAAGCCGAACAGGATGAGGTGCGCGAGCAGCACGCGCCAGTGCGGGCCGAAGCGCTCGAGCAGGCGCCCCCAATCGAGCTTGCCCGCGCTGCAGCGCAGGAGGTGGGCGACGTCCGCGCCGTCGAAGCGCTCGCGCTCCATGACGAAGGCCCGCGCCCAGATGCCCTCCTCGCTGGGACAGAGCAGCACCGGCAGCCCGAACAGCTCGACGCGCTGCGCATGGCGGAACCAGTCGTCGTCGATCGTCACCACGCCGTTGCCCGAGCTGAAGATGACGTCGATGAAGTCGTCGCCCGCCCACGCCTTCGCGAGCCAGTGCGGGAAGGCGAGCGACGTCTCGTAGCCGGCGCGGCGGAGCGCGGCGAGCGCGGCCTCGAGGTCGCGCGGCCGCACGAACAGGTCGAGGTCCTTGACCTCGCGCAGGATCACGCCGAGCTCCATCTGCAGCGCATAGGCTCCGCCGACGAGGAACTGCACCCCGGCATCGTTGAGGGCCTCGAGCGCGGCGCGGTGCGGGTCGCCGCGGACCTCGGAGGGGGTCGTGTCGGACATGCGGACGTAGGCGGAACGCAGCTTTCGTGCCGCCGGTGAGGCGTCGCGTCACCCGGCGACGGCCAGCTCGACGACGCGGAACTCGTCCTCGCCGGGGCAGCGCCGCTGGAAGGCGGGGACGGAGACGTTGTACACGGGGATGTCTTTCGACGTCTTGCCCTCGAGGGAGCCGGCGTGCGCGTGGCCGTGGAACACGGCCGCGACCGGGAACCGGTTGATCGGCTCCTCGAGCCGGCTCGAGCCGAGGAACGGGAAGAGCTCCGCGGGCTCGCCCTCGACCGTCTCGACGATCGGCGCGTAGTGCAGCAGCGCGATCCGCTGCTCGGCGCGCAGACGCGACAGCGCCTTCTCGAGCTTCAACGCCTCGTCGAGCGCCTCCTGGACGAACGCCTTGAGCGGCGTCTCGCCCCACGGCTCGAGCGCGAAGCGACCGAAGCCGCCACAGAAGCCCTTGGTGCCCGCGAAGCCGACACCGTGCGTCTCGTACGACTCGCCGCAGAGGAGCACCGCGCCCGCTTCGCTGAGCACCTCGTGCACCTGCTCGACCTGGCCGGACTCGTAGTCGTGATTGCCGAGCACGCAGAGCACCGGCTTCTTGCCGACCGTGGCCAGCTCCGCCGCGAGCACGATCGCCTCCTCGCGCAGCCCGTAATCCGTCAGGTCGCCGCACAGGCAGAGGATGTCGGCGCGCTCCGCCATGCGTGCGAGCAGCGGCTCGATGCGCCCCTTCGAGGCGCGCGTGCAGTGCAGGTCGCCGGCCGCGGCGACGCGGACGGTCCGGGATCGCTCGCTCATGGTGCGCGGCTCCGTGCAAGCCCGCGGCCACCGTCGCGGCGCTCGCGCGCGAGCCGCGGCGTGCAAATTCGACATGCCGTGCTCCCCGACTGACAAACGCCCGCCGGCCGCTCGCGACTGCGGGCGGGATCGCTCGTCGTGCTGACCGCATTGCTTCGGCTGACGCCCCGCGGCACGACCGTTGCTGCACATCTTGCGGCCCACGCCATGCGCATTCAGCCCGGAGAACCCTACCCGCTCGGCGCGTGCTGGGACGGACGCGGCGTCAACTTCGCCTTGTTCTCCGAGCACGCGACGCGGGTCGAGCTGTGCCTGTTCGACGCGACCGACGCGCGCGCCGAGGCGCAGCGCATCGTCCTGCCCGAGCACACCGATCAGGTGTGGCACGGCTTCCTGCCCGACGTCCGGCCGGGTCAGCTCTACGGCTACCGCGTGCACGGTCCCTATGCTCCGGCCGAAGGGCACCGCTTCAACCCGAACAAGATCGTCCTCGACCCGTACGCCAAGGCAGTCGCGCGACCGATCGACTGGTGCGACGAGATGTTCTCGTACCGCATCGGCGACCCGGGCGAGGACCTGTCGTTCGACGAGCGCGACAACGCGCACGCGGCGCCGCTCGCCGCCGTCGTCGACACGGCGTTCACCTGGGGCGACGACCGCCCGCCGCGCATCCCGTGGCACGACACGGTGATCTACGAGACGCACGTGCGCGGCTTCACCATGCGCCACCCCGACGTCCCGGAGCACATGCGCGGCACCTACGCCGGGCTCGTCTCCGACGCGCCGCTGCGGCATCTGCAGTCCCTCGGCGTCACGGCGGTCGAGCTGCTGCCGATCCACCACCACGCGTACGACCGTCACCTCGTCGAGCGCGGCCTGAGCAACTACTGGGGCTACAACACGCTCGGCTTCTTCGCGCCGCATGCGCGCTTCGCGACGGGCCTGTCGGGGCTCACCGCGGTGTACGAGTTCAAGACGATGGTGCGCGCGCTGCACGCGGCGGGCATCGAGGTGATCCTCGACGTGGTCTACAACCACACCGCCGAGGGCAACCACCTGGGCCCGACCCTGTCGATGCGCGGCGTCGACAACGCGTCGTACTACCGCCTCGTGCCGAACGACGCCCGCTACTACATGGACTTCACCGGCTGCGGGAACACCCTCAACATGATGCAGCCGCGCGTCCTGCAGCTGCTGATGGACAGCCTGCGCTACTGGGTCGTCGAGATGCACGTCGACGGCTTCCGCTTCGACCTCGCGAGCGCGCTCGCGCGCGAGCTCTACGACGTCAACAAGCTGTCCGCGTTCTTCGACGTCGTCCACCAGGATCCGGTCCTGTCGCACGTCAAGCTCATCGCGGAGCCCTGGGACGTCGGCCCCGGGGGCTACCAGGTGGGAAACTTTCCCGTGCTGTGGACCGAGTGGAACGGCAAGTACCGCGACAGCGTCCGCCGCTTCTGGCGCGGCGACGGCGGCCAGGCGTCCGAGTTCGCCACGCGCCTCGTCGGCTCGAGCGACCTCTACGAGCACAGCGGGCGCCGCCCCTACGCGAGCATCAACTTCGTCACCGCGCACGACGGCTTCACGCTCAACGATCTCGTCAGCTACAACGAGAAGCACAACGAGGCGAACGGCGAAGGCAACGCCGACGGCGACAACAACAACCACAGCTGGAACTGCGGCGCGGAGGGGCCGACCGACGACCCGGAGATCCGCACCTTGCGCGCCCGCCAGATGCGCAACTTCTTCGTGACGCTGATCCTCTCGCAGGGCGTCCCGATGATCTGCGGCGGCGACGAGATCGGGCGAACGCAGCAGGGCAACAACAACGCGTACTGCCAAGACAACGAGATCAGCTGGTACGACTGGGAGCGCGCGCGCGAGTTCCGTAGCCTGTTCGCCTTCGTCCGCTCCCTGATCGCCCTGCGCAAGGCGCACCCGGTGTTCCGCCGCCGCCGCTTCTTCCAGGGCCGCAGCATCCGCGGCGCGGAGGTCAAGGATTTGAGCTTCCTCGACCCGCACGGGCGCGAGATGACCGACGAGGCATGGAACGAGTCCTTCGTACGCTCGCTGATGGTCCTGCTCGGCGGCGACAGCATCGACGAGCTGGATGCGAGCGGCGCGCGCGTGACCGACGACACGTTCCTGCTGCTGCTCAACGCGCATCACGGCGGGCTCAACTTCGCGCTGCCGCCGCCGGGCCCGGGCAAGCAGTGGCAACGCGTGTTCGACACGGGAGACCCGGAGTCGACCCGGCGGGTGAGCGCGCGCAGCGCGCGCTACCGGCTCGCGTCGCACGCGGCGGCCGTGTTCCAGGCGTTGCCCGCCCCGCCGCGCCGGCGCCGCGAGGCACAGCCGGTGCACCCCGACGTGCACGAGGCGGCGCCGCCCCACGAGCCGGAGCCGCCGA
>JBFMAS010000256.1:0-6021 GCA_040755575.1 Thermodesulfobacteriota bacterium | reverse complement strand
ATCCCGCCGCGGCGCCGCCGACGCCGCCGTCGGGTGGCGGCTGAGCGCACGCCGCGTCGGCGTGCTGTCGGCGCGCCGCTTGCTCGAGCTCGGCCGGAGTGCCATGCCGTGCGCGTGCGTCGCTCCTCGGGCACCGGTCGGGTCGCGCTCGCGGCGGCGCTTGCGGTGTTGGTCGTGTGCGCGGCAACGGACGTCCGCGCGGGTGGCACGCTGCGCTGCGGCAACCGGCTGGTGCGCGACGGCGATCCGATCGAGGAGGTGCACCGCCGCTGCGGCGATCCGACGTTCCGCAGCTTCTCGACCGAGTACGTCTCGTTCGAGAGCGCTTCGGGATTCGTCGTCACCAAGGCCGTGCCCGTCGAGACCTGGACGTACAACCGCGGACCACGCGAGTTCATCCGCTATCTCAAGTTCCGCGACGGACGCCTGGCGAGCATCATCGAGGGCGACTACGGCTACTGATCGTCGCGCCGTAGAGCAGCGCTACCTGCACGTACCGTAATATTCCTCAATTGACGCTGGGAGTGCCCCGCTGTAGCGCTCGCGGCCTATGTTCCGCTTCGTTGTACTGGGGCTTCTGCAACAGGGCGGTCCGGGCCACGGCTACGCGCTCATGAAGCGCTATCGCGACCGCTCCGGCGTGCAGATCAGCACGGGCAACTTCTATCGCGAGCTGCAGCGGCTGATGGCGGGCGGTTTCGTGCGCTTCGCGGCGCGTGAGCCCGACACCGACGCGCGACGCGCGCCCTACGAGATCGTCGGGGACGGACGCGAGGCGTTCGGGCGATGGCTCGGTACGCCGGTCGCACCGTCCGAGACGGGAGAGGATCCGATCTGCTCGCGCGCGATGTTCCTCGACTGCGTGCCGCGCGACGCCGCGCTGACGCTGATCGACGACTGGAGGGACGCGCTGCAGACCGCCCAGGCCGCGCTGCAACGCGAGCGCGACGAGGCGCGACGCCGGAGCGGTGCAGAAGCGGGCTTCTCGATCCTGCCGCAGCTCGTGTCCCGTCGTCTGGCGCACGTCGCGAGCGATCTCGCGTTCCTCGACGAGCTTCGTGCCGCGGTCGAGAAATGGCACGCGACGCCGCGCGCAGCGGCGGCGGGTGACGTCGTGGCCGTCTACCGCGAGGCGGAGGCGCAGCGCCACGCGGCGCGTGCCGGCGCGGGTCAGACCGCGCCGCGCTGACCGCATCGGGCGGACGGGACCGTCGCGCGCTCCTCGGGCTGCGCGCGCACCGCGACTCGACGGGCTGCGGCGGGCGTCTTGCGTGGGCTGCGCGCCAAGTCCATTCTCTCGTTGAACTGACTACGGGGAGGACGAGCAGATGGCCTTGGAAGCGGCTTGGCGATCGACGGCGTGCATCCTGTGCAGCCAGAACTGCGGCGTCGAGGTGCAGACCCACGAGCGACGCCTCACGCGGGTGCGCGGCGATCGCGCGCACCCTGCCTCGCAGGGCTATGCCTGCGAGAAGGCGCAGCGCCTCGACCACTACCAGAACGGCCGCGACCGCTTGACCTCGCCGCTGCGACGGCGGCCCGACGGCACCTTCGAGGCGATCGACTGGGACACGGCGATCCGCGAGGTCGCGGCGAAGCTCGCGCGGGTGCGGGACACGCACGGCGGCGCGTCGATCTTCTACTACGGCGGCGGCGGGCAGGGGAACCACCTCGGCGGCGCGTACGCGCGCGCGACGCGTGCCGCGCTCGGCTCGGTCTACACCTCGAATGCGCTCGCGCAGGAGAAGACCGGCGAATTCTGGGTGGACGGCCAGCTCTACGGTCGGCCGCGCTGCCACACCGCGGGCGATTACGAGCACGCCGAGGTCGCCGTCTTCGTCGGCAAGAACCCGTGGCAGTCGCACGGCTTCCCGCGCGCGCGAGCCGTGCTGCGCGCGCTGTCGAGCGACCCGGCGCGCGCCCTGATCGTGATCGACCCGCGCCGCACCGAGACCGCCGAGCTGGCGGACTTCCACCTGCAGGTGCGGCCGGGCGCCGACGCCTTCTGCCTCGCGGCCCTGCTCGGCGTGCTCGTGCAGGAGGACCTGCTCGACAGCCGCTTCGTCGACGAGCGGACGAGCGGAGCGCAGCCGGTGCTCGATCTGCTGCGGGCGATCCCGGTCGCCGAGTACGCGGCGCGCGCCGGCGTCGAGGAAGATCTCGTGCGTGCGGTCGCGCGACGGATCGCACGCGCGAAGAGCGTCGCGATGTACGAGGACCTCGGCATCCAGCAGGCACCGCACAGCACGCTCAACTCGTACCTCGAGAAGCTGGTCTACCTCCTGACCGGCAACTTCGCGAAGCGCGGCGCGATGAACCTTCACACGCGCATGGCCGGGCTCGGCGGCGACGGCGCCGGCGGACGCACGACGCCGGTCGGCGGACACCGCATCATCACCGGTCTGATCCCCGCAAACGTCATCCCGGACGAGATCCTGACCGATCATCCGAAGCGCTTTCGCGCGATGATCGTCGAGAGCAGCAACCCCGTGCACTCGCTCGCCGACTCGAAGCGGATGCGCGAGGCGCTGGCGGCGCTGGAGCTGGTCGTCGTGATCGACGTCGCCATGACGGAGACGGCGCGCTGTGCCGACTACGTCTTGCCGGCGGCGTCGCAGTTCGAGAAGTGGGAGGCGACGTTCTTCAACCTCGAGTTCCCGGAGAACGTCTTCCACCTGCGCGCGCCGCTGTTCGAGCCGCTGCCCGGCACGCTCGCCGAGCCGGAGATCCATCGGCGCCTGACGCGCGCGCTCGGCGCGATGACCGACGACGATCTGGCTCCGCTGCACGCCGCCGCACGGCGGATCGCCACGGAAGGCCGCGCGCCGTACCTGCAGGCCTTCCTCGAGCTGCAGTCCGCGAAGCCGCAGCTCGCCCCCTACGTGCCGATCCTCCTCTACGAGACGCTCGGGCCGACCCTGCCCGGCGGCGCGGCGGCGGCGGCGCTGCTCTGGGGCGCCGCGCACGTCTGCGCGATGACGTATCCCGACCCCGTCCGGCGCGCGGGCTTCCACGGCGAGCCGACCGAGCTCGGCGAGCAGCTCTTCGAGCGGATCCTGGCCTGCCGCTCCGGTGTCGTGTTCACGGTCGACGAGTACGACGAGAGCTGGCGGCGCCTCGCGACCCCGGACGGCAAGATCCGGCTCGAGGTGCCGGAGCTGCTCGAGGAGCTGCGCGGGATCGCCGAAGAGGACCCGCGCCGCGGCGACCCGGGCTTCCCGTTCGTGCTCTCGGCGGGCGAGCGGCGCTCGGGTACCGCGAACACGATCTTCCGCGACCCTGCGTGGCGCAGGAAGGCCGCCGACGGCGCGCTGCGGATCAGCGTCGCCGACGCCGCCCGGCTCGGGGTCGCCGACGGCGGACGCGTGCGCGTCACGACGAAGCGCGGTAGCGTCGAGGCCGTGGTCGAGCTGACCGACACCCTGCAGCAGGGCCACGCGAGCCTGCCGAACGGGCTCGGCCTCGCCTACCCCGACGACGACGGGACGTCGCGCGTGCACGGCGTCGCGCCGAACGAGCTGACCGCCTCGGAGGACCGCGACTGGCTCGCCGGCACGCCGTGGCACAAGCACGTGCGGGCGCGCATCGAGCCGCTGGGGGCCTGATTGCGGCGCACGCGCTTCGACGCCTCGCCGTGCCCGATCGCGCGCGCAACCGATCTGATCGGCGACTGGTGGACGCCCATCGTCCTGCGCGACGCGCTCTTCGGCCGCAAGCGCTTCGAGGACTTCCAGGAGGCGCTCGGCATCCCGCGCGCGATCCTCGCGCGGCGCCTCGCGCGCCTCGTCGACGAGGGGCTGATGGAGAAGGTGCTCTACGAGGAGCATCCGCCGCGCTACGAGTACCACCTGACCGAGAAGGGGCGTGCGTTCTTCGACGTCATCGCGGCGATGTGGAGCTGGGGCTCCGAATGGCTGTGGAAGACCGGCGGCCCGCCCGTCACGCTCGTCGACCGCGAGACGCGGCGCGAGGTCAAGCCGGTGGTCGTCGATGCGTCGACCGGCGAGCGGCTCGACGTGCGCCGGATCCGCGCCGTCCGCGCACGGCGGAACGGGGTTGCATAGGCGTCCGCCTTCGGTCCTGATGGTGCTGCCGGCGCTCGCCCCGTGGACCGCGAGCGCGCGGCTTCCACCCGAGCATGCAGCTTCCGGTGCGCAGCCCCGTCACGCGCTACCTCGCCGCCGTCGCCGCGGTCGCGGTCGCCACGATGGTGACGGCGACGATCCCCCTGCTGCACGACCGGCTCACGTTCTTTGCGTTCTGGCCGGTGATCTTCCTGACGTCGTGGCTCTGGGGCGTGGGACCGGGGATCGTCAGCTCGGCGCTGTCCGCGGTGTCGGTGCTGGTCTTCCTCCGTCCGTACGGCATGGTCGCGGCGCCCTTCGCGCTGACCGTCACGATCGGGGTGTTCGTCGTCGCGGGCGCGATGGCCGCGTTCCTCACCACGTGGCGGCAGCGCGCGGAGGAGGAGCTGCGCGAGAGCCGGGACCGCTTCCGCATGCTGGCCAACTCGGCGCCGGTCCTGATCTGGGTGGCGGACGCGAGCGGCAGGCGCATCTTCTTCAACGACCCGTGGCTGCGATTCACGGGACGGAGGGTCGAGGAGGAGTCGGGCGACGGCTGGCTCCGCGGGGTCCACCCCGATGACCGCGAGAGCTGCCGCCACGCCCTCGCCACGGCCGCGGCGCGCCGCGCGCCCTTTCAGGTCGAGTACCGCTTGCGCCGCCACGACGGTCTCTACCGCGCCGTCGTCGACCAGGGAGCACCGCGCCTGCGCGAGGACGGCGTGTTCGAGGGGCACGTCGGATCGTGCGTCGACATCACGGAGCAGCAGCGGGCCCGCGAGCGCGTCGAGGAGGCGCTCGCGCAAGCCGAGAAGGCGAACCGCGCGAAGGACGCCTTCCTCGCGACGGTGTCGCACGAGCTGCGCACGCCGCTGTCGCCGATCGTCGCGTGGGCGCGCATGATGCGCGACGGCAAGCTGGACGACGCGCAACGCATGCGCGCCGTCGAGGTCATCGAGCGCAACGCACGCATGCAGGCGCAGCTCGTCGAAGACCTGCTCGACGTGTCGCGCATCGTCGAAGGTCGCCTGCGCCTCAGCGTGCGGCCGGTCGGCCTCGTCCAGATCATCGAGAGCGCCCTGGAGACGGTGCGGCAGGCGGCGGACGCGAAGGGCGTGCGCCTGCATGCCGTGCTCGACTCGACCGTCGCGCCGATCTCCGGCGATCCCGACCGCCTCCAGCAGGTGATGTGGAACTTGCTCTCGAACGCGGTCAAGTTCACGCCGCGCGGCGGGCGCGTGCACGTCGTGCTCGAGCGCGTGGACTCCTCCGTCGAGATCGTCGTGAGCGACACGGGGAAGGGCATCGCGCCCGACGAGCTGCCGCACCTGTTCGAGCGCTTCTGGCAGGCGGACCGCTCGCCGACGCGTGCGCACGGCGGCCTCGGCCTCGGACTCGCGATCGTCCGGCACCTGGTGGAGCTGCACGGCGGCACGGTGACCGCGGAGAGCGCGGGAGAGAACCACGGCGCGAGCTTCACCGTCAGGCTGCCGCTGGCGCCGTTCTCGCGTCGGGCCGTCGACGACGTGCGCCGTCACCCCCTGCTTGCGGACGGTCGCGTCCGCCCGCGGGAAACGCGCCTCGACGGCATGCGCGCGCTGGTCGTCGACGACGAGCCGGACGCCAACGAGGTGGTGCGGACGTTCCTCGCGCAATCGGGCGCGGAGGTCCGCGTCGCCGCCTCCTGCAGCCAGGCGCTCGAGATCCTGTCGCGCTGGCTGCCGGACGTCATCGTCTCGGACGTCGGCATGCCCGGCGAGGACGGCTACGCCCTGATCGCCAAGGTACGCACGCTGCCCGGCCCGGTGGGCCGCCTGCCGGCCGTCGCGCTCACGGCATACGCGTCGACCGAGGACCGCGTGCGGCTGCTCTCGGCGGACTTCCAGATGCACGTCGCGAAGCCGGCCGACCCTGCGGAGATCACCGCCGCGGTCGCCGCCGTGGTGACCGCGGCGCC
>JBFMAS010000255.1:0-2053 GCA_040755575.1 Thermodesulfobacteriota bacterium | reverse complement strand
CGCGCCTCGAGCACACGGACGAGCGCGGCCGAATCGGGCCGCGACAGCGCGGGATCGCCCGCCAGCACCTCCTCGGCGGCCTTGCGCGCATCGCGCAGGATCGCGGCGTCGCGCAGCAGGTTGGCGACGCGGAAATCGGGGATGCCGGCCTGCCGCGTGCCGAGCAGCGCGCCCGGGCCGCGGATCGCGAGGTCGGCCTCGGCGATGCGCAAGCCGTCGCGCGTCTCGGTCATGACACGCAGCCGCTCCCGCGCCTCCTTCGACTGCGCGTAGTCGGCGATCAGCAGGCAGTACGCGGCATCGCTGCCGCGGCCGACGCGGCCGCGCAGCTGGTGCAGCTGGGCGAGGCCGAAGCGCTCCGCGTGCTCGACCACGATCACGCTCGCGTTCGGCACGTCGATGCCGACCTCGATGACGGTGGTCGCGACCAGCACGTCGTACTCGCGAGCCTTGAACGCGCGCATGATCCGCTCGCGCTCGGCCGCGGCCATGCGGCCGTGCACCAGGGCGATGCGCAGGTCGGGGAAGACCTCGCCCTGCAGCTCCGCCGTGCCCGACGTGGCGTCGCGCAGGTCGCTCGCCTCGGACTCCTCGACCAGCGGGTAGACGATGTACGCTTGCCGCCCGGCCTGGACCTCGCGTCGCACCAGCTCGTAGGCGCGCTTGCGCTGCGGCATGCCGAAGACGCGGGTCACCACCGGCTTGCGTCCGGGCGGCAGCTCGTCGATGTACGACAGGTCGAGGTCGCCGTAGACGCTCAGCGCGAGCGTGCGTGGGATGGGGGTCGCGGTCATGAGCAGCACGTCCGGTGCGGCACCCTCGTCCGTGCGACGCGACAGCGCCGCACGCTGCAGCACGCCGAAGCGGTGCTGCTCGTCGACCACCGCGAGGCCCAGGCGCGCGAAGCGCACGTCCTCCTGGATCAGCGCGTGCGTGCCGACGACGAGGCCCGGGCGGCCGCCGGCGAGGTGCGGCAGGACCGCACGCCGGTCCGCCGCCGTCGCCTCTCCGGTCAAGAACCAGAGGTCGACACCGAGCCCGCCCGCGACGCGCTGCACCGTGCTCCAGTGCTGCTCCGCGAGCAGCTCGGTCGGCGCCATGATCGCCGCCTGCCAGCCGCACTCGATGACCCGCAGCGCAGCCGCGACCGCAACGACGGTCTTGCCGCTGCCGACGTCGCCCTGCAGCAAGCGGTGCATCGGGTGCGGGGCGCGCTGGTCGCCGGCGATCTCGTCGATCACGCGCTGCTGCGCGCCGGTCAGCGGGAACGGCAGCGCGGCGATCATCCGCGCCGTGAGCTCACCGGGGCCGTCGAAGGCGACGCCGATCTCGCGCGCGACCTGCGCCTTGCGCAGCAGCAGCCCGAGCTGAACGAAGAACAGCTCGTCGAACACGATGCTCCCGTGCTCGCGCGAGCGCGACGCGCCGAGCGCGCCCACGTCCGCCTCGGGAGACGGCTTGTGCACGTGGCGCAGCGCCTCGCCGAGCGGCAGCAGACCGTGCCGCGCGCGAACGGCGGGCGGCACCGCGTCGGGGACGAGGGCCGCGCTCGCGTCGACCGCGGCGTGGACGATGCGCCGCATGGTCGAGGCCGGCATCACGGTCGGCTTCTCGTAGACCGGCACGACGCGCGGCGGGCCCGGGGCCGCCTCCCCGTCGTCCACCGCCTCGAGCTCGGGGTGCACGATGCGCAGCGCCACGTCGTAGCCGCGCTCGACCTTGCCGTGCACGAGCCAGCGCCCGCCCGGCTTGAGGCGCGAGCGGAACCAGCGGATCTGGTTGTACCAGACGAGCTCGACCATGCCGGTCTCGTCGGCGGCGATCGCCGACAGCACCTGCCGGCGGCCGCCCTTCCCGACCTGCCGCTGATCGATCCGCTTGATCTCGAGCACGGTCGTCGCGGCCTCGCCGGCCCGCAGGTCGCGCGCGCGGCGCAGCGAGCGCCGGTCGTCGTAGCGGAACGGCAGATGGTAGAGCAGGTCCTCGACCGTGCGCAGGCCGAAGCGGTCGAGCTCGGCGGCGCGCGCCGGTCCGACGCCCGAGACGCTGGTGA
>JBFMAS010000254.1:0-7852 GCA_040755575.1 Thermodesulfobacteriota bacterium | reverse complement strand
GGCATCCGCGAGGCGCGCGCGAACCTGCGCGCCAGCGAGGCGATGGCGCGTCAAGGCGAGCTCGACCGCGACGCCGCGTTCGTCGCTGCGCTGCTCGCCCTGCGCAGCGCCGAGCGCCAGCGCGCCGTCCTGGAGGGCCACGTCACGCCGTCCGCCGAGCAGGCCGCCGCCGCGGCCGAGCGCGCCTACAGCACGGGCAGCGGCGACTTCGGCGCGTGGCTCGCGACGCAGCGCGCGCTCGTCGAGCTGCGCTTCACGGTCGCCGAGACGCGCATCGCGCGCGAGCGCCAGGTGGCGGAGCTCGAGATGCTGGCCGGCGTCGACGCCGAGCGGCTGGCGGGGGACGGCGGCGGAGCGGCGAACGCGCTCGCTTCCGCCGCGCACGAGGTGACGCGATGAGCCCCGCAGGCCGTCGCAGCCGTCGTCTCGTCGCCGCGGCCCTGTGCCTGCTCGTCGTCCGGGCGACGGCCACGCCGTCGCTCGTGCAGGCCGGCGAGCCGCACCTGCACGGCGCGCCGCAGCCGCACGCCGCGCCGACCGCGACGCCCGCGAAGCAGCTCTACACCTGCGGCATGCACCCGCAGGTGATCCGCGACCAGCCCGGCACGTGCCCGATCTGCGGCATGGAGCTGACGCCGCTCGAGCGGCCCGACGCGGCGGACGCCGGCGACACGACGGGGGCGATCACCATCGACCCGGCGATCGTGCAGAACATGGGCGTCCGCACGGCGGAGGTCGCCGAGGGGCGGCTCGTGCGCCGGGTGCGCGCGACCGGGATCCTCGCCGAGGCGCAGCCCGGGCAGCACGACGTCAACCTGCGCGTCTCGGGCTGGGTGCAGAAGCTCTACGCCGACGTCGAGGGGATGGAGGTGCGCGCGGGCGAGCCGCTGTTCGAGCTCTACAGCCCGGAGCTGCAGATCGCGATCGGCGAGCTGATCGCCGCCCGGCGCGCGCGCGACACCCACAGCGTGGGTGCTCCGCTGGTCGCCACGGCGATCCAGAAGCTCGAGCTGCTCGGCCTGCCGCGCGCGGAGATCGAGCGGCTCGGCCGCCTCGAGCAGCCGCCCGCGACCGTGACCTTCAGGAGCCCGATCGACGGCAACGTGATCGACAAGCCGATCGTCGCGGGCGACGCGGTCGAGGCCGGCATGCGCGCGCTGCGCATCGTCGACCACAGCGAGCTGTGGCTCGACGTCCGCGTCTTCGAGCAGGACCTGACGGCGCTGCGCCTCGGCCAGCCGGCGCGCGCCCTGCTCGCGAGCCGGCCCGGCAAGCCGCTCGACGGCACGATCAGCTTCATCCACCCGCACGTCGACCCGACGACGCGCACCACCGTCGCGCGCATGACCGTGCGCAACCCCGGCTTCGTGCTGCGGCCGGGCATGTACGCGACCGTCGAGATCGAGAGCGAGCTCGCGCCCCGCGCGCTGCTCGCGCCGCGCGAGGCGGTGCTCGACACGGGCACCGAGCAGCTCGTGTTCCTGGCGCGTCCGGGCGGGCGCTTCGAGCCGAGGACGGTCAGCCTCGGCGCGACCGGCGACGACGGCCGCGTACAGGTGCTCGACGGGCTCGCCGCCGGCGACGTCGTCGTCACGAGCGGCCAGTTCCTGCTCGACGCCGAGAGCAACATGCGCGAGGCGCTGCAGCGCTTCCTCGGGGCTCCGGGCCATGTGCACTGAGCGCGAGCGCGGCGGGGCCGTGCCATGATCGCGCGCATCATCGAGCTGTCGGCGCGGAACCGGATCCTCGTCCTGCTGCTGACGGCCGTCCTGCTCGGCCTCGGCGTCTGGGGCGTCTACAACATCCGCCTCGACGCGATCCCCGACCTGTCCGACGTGCAGGTCATCGTCGTCACCGACTACCCCGGCCAGAACCCCGAGGTGGTGGAGGACCAGGTCACGTACCCGCTCGCGAGCGCGATGCTCGCCGTGCCGGGCGCGACCGTCGTGCGCGGCTACAGCATGTTCGAGCTGTCGTTCGTCTACGTGCTGTTCGAGGACGGGACCGACATCTACTGGGCGCGCAGCCGCGTGCTCGAGTACCTGAGCTTCGCGCGCGATCGCCTGCCCGGGGGCGTGCAGCCCAAGCTCGGCCCCGACGCGACCGGCGTCGGCTGGGTGCTGCAGTACGTGCTCTTCCCCGGGTGGTACTGCCCGGAGCAGCCACAGGGTCTCTGGCACGATGCCGGCGCGGACCGCTGGTACGCGACGCGCGACGACGCGCCGGAGGAGCGGCGCGAGCACCTGCGGCGCGTGCGCGCGTTCAAGGAGCCCGGGACGTGCCCGCTCGGCGGCGCGCCGCTCGCGTCGTCGAACCAGGACCTCGCCTCGCTGCGCGGGCTGCAGGACTGGTACCTGCGCTACCCGCTCACCGCGGTCGCGGGGGTCGCCGAGGTGGCCTCGATCGGCGGCTTCGTCAAGCAATATCAGGTCGTCGTCGATCCGCAGAAGCTGCTCGCCTTCTCGCTGCCGCTCGGCGACGTCGTGCAGGCGATCCAGCGCTCGAACGACGACGTCGGCGGCTCGGTCGTGGAACTCGCCGAGCACGAGTACATGGTGCGCAGCCGCGCGTACCTGAAGGGCCTCGATGACCTCGGCGAGGTCGTCGTCGGCACGGGCGCGGACGGCACGCCGGTCCTGCTGCGCGACGTCGCCGTGCTGCAGATCGGCGGCGAGGCGAGGCGCGGCGTCGGCGAGTACGACGGCATCGGGGAGGCCGTCGGCGGCGTCGTCATCTCGCGCTTCGGCGAGAACGCCTTCCAGGTCATCGAGGACGCGAAGGCGACGCTCGGAGAGCTCGAGAAGGGCCTGCCGCCGGGCGTTCTCGTGCTCACGACGTACGACCGCTCGGCGTTGATCGAGCGCTCCGTCGACACGCTGCGCCGCGCCGTCACGGAGGAGCTGATCGTCGTCGCGATCATCTGCATCGTGTTCCTCGCGCACCTGCGCAGCGCGCTCGTCGCGGTGTTCGTCCTGCCGGTCGGCTTGCTGATCTCGATCGTCGTCATGCAGCTGATGGGCATCAACGCGAACATCATGAGCCTCGGCGGCCTCGCGCTCGCGATCGGCGTGATGGTCGACTCCGCGGTGGTGATGATCGAGAACGCGCACAAGCACCTCGAGCGCGAGCGGGCGCGCGTCGCACGGGGCGAGCCCGCGCGCGGCCAGGTGCAGGTGATCGTCGATGCGGCGGTCGAGGTCGGGCCGACGCTGTTCTTCTCGCTGCTCGTGATCACGGTCGCGTTCCTGCCGATTTTCGCTCTCGGCGACGCGTCGGGACGGCTGTTCAAGCCGCTCGCGTACACCAAGACGCTCGCCATCGCCGCGGGTGCGATCCTCGGCGTCACGCTCGTGCCGGTGCTGATGGTCTACCTGATCCGCGGACGCATCCCGGAAGAGGAGCGCAACCCGGTGAACCGGCTGTCGATGCGGCTCTACGACCCGGCCTTCCGGCTGGTGCTGCGCCACCCGTACGCGACGCTCGCCGTCACGCTGCTGCTCGGCCTGTCGGCGATCTACCCGGCGCTGCGGCTCGGCTCGGAGTTCATGCCGCCGCTCGAGGAGGGC
This sequence comes from Thermodesulfobacteriota bacterium, assembly GCA_040755575.1. Taxonomy (GTDB): domain Bacteria; phylum Desulfobacterota; class Binatia; order UBA12015; family UBA12015; genus DATCMB01. The sequence continues at coordinate 4,286 of JBFMAS010000254.1, read as the reverse complement.
GACCTGCTCTACATGCCGACGACCGACCCGAGCATCAGCGTCGGCGCGAGCCGCGCGCTGCTGCAGCGCAGCGACAAGCTGATCCGCACGTTCCCCGAGGTGGCGAGCGTGCACGGCAAGATCGGGCGCGCGGAGACGGCGACCGACCCGGCGCCGCTGTCGATGATCGAGACCGTGGTGCAGCTCCACACCGATCCCGCGCGCTGGCGCACGCGGCCCGTCGGGTACTTCTGGAGCGGCCTGCCGGGCTGGCTCAAGTGGCCCTTGACGTCGACGTTCTGGCCCGAGGCGCGGCGCATCACCACGGCCGAGCTCAAGCTCGGCTGGACCGATCCCGACGGCACGCGGCACCCGGGCCTGAACGACGTCGTGCGGTTCCCGGGGGTCGCGAACGCGTGGCCGTACCCGATCGAGAACCGCATCAACATGCTCGCGACCGGCATCAAGACGCCGGTCGGCATCAAGATCATGGGCCCCGACCTGGCGGTGCTGGCCGACCTCGCGGCGCACACCGCGACGGCGGTCCAGACCGTGGCGGGCACGATCAGCGCGTACCCCGAGCGCACCGTCGGCGGCTACTACCTCGACGTCGACGTCGACCGCACCGAGGCGGCCCGCTACGGGCTCACGACCGGCGACGTGCAGGACGTCGTGCAGACCGCGATCGGCGGCATGACGATCACGACGACGGTCGAGGGTCTGCAGCGCTACCCGGTGAACGTCCGCTACCTGCGCGACTTCCGCGACGACCCCGACGCGCTGCGCGAGGTGCTGGTGCCGGCGAAGGACGGCATGCAGATCCCGCTCGGGCAGCTGGCGGACGTCCGCATCAATCCCGGGCCGCCGATGATCCGCAGCGAGAACGCGCAGCGTACGGCGTGGATCTTCGTCGACATCGCGGACCGCGACCTCGGCGGCTACGTCGCCGAGGCGCGGCGGGTGGTCGAGGAGCAGGTGCCGCTGCCGCCCGGCTACACGCGCACGTGGTCGGGGCAGTTCGAGTACCTCGAGCAGGCGAACCGCCGCCTCGCGCTGGTCATCCCGATCACCGTCGTGCTGATCGTGCTGCTGCTCTACGTCGCGAACCAGAGCTGGTTCCGCGTCGGCGTCGTCATGCTGGCGGTGCCGTTCAGCCTGATCGGCGCCTTCTGGTTCCTGTGGGCGCTCGACTACAACATGAGCCTCGCGGTGTGGGTCGGTATCATCGCGCTGCTCGGCGTCGACGCGGAGACCGGGCAGGTGATGCTGCTCTACCTCGACAACACGTACGAGCGGTACGTCGCCGAGGGACGCATGCGGACGCGCGACGACCTGTTCGACGCCGTGCACGAGGGCGCCGTGCAGCGCATCCGGCCGAAGACCATGACGGTCGCGACCGACATGATCGGCCTCCTGCCGCTGCTGTGGGCGACCGGGACCGGGGCCGACGTCACGCGGCGCCTGGTCGCGCCGCTCGTCGGCGGCATCGCGGTGAGCTTCGTGATGGAGCTGCTCGTCTACCCGGTGATCTTCTACCTCGCCAAGCAAAGAAGGATGAGACGAGCATGAGGGGCTCCGCCGAGTGCAGCGCGAGGAGCGGCGACCGGTAAAGCTTGCAAGGCGCCGCGGTCGAGGATCCGGCGGCGCCGACGCCGCGGTCGTGACGTTCCTTCTCCGGCGGCGAGCCTCGACTCCCCGGCCGCGGCGAACGCGCGCATGCCCGGTTGGCACGGGCCCTGCGTCGACAGGGAGCGCGCTCGGGAGCGCCGGGAGGAGCCCGATGGAGAACGTCGTCACCGCAGGTCGGGAAGCGCGCGGCGCGCAGCGCGCCGCCGTCCGGACGCAGCAGCGCGAGCGGAAGCGCTCGCTCGGCCGCGCGCTGCTCGTCGGAGCGGCGGCCGGCCTCGCCGCGAGCGCCGCGACCGCCGTCGTCGACCGCCTGCTCGATCCGCTGGTCTCTCGCGAGCAGAAGGTGCGCGAGAAGCTCGTGCGTGCGGGCTCGCCGCACGCGATCGCCGGCCCGCGCTTCGCGCGCGCGCTGCTCGGCCGCCGGCTGTCCGCCGCCGAGGAGCGCCGCGCGCGCGCCGCGTTCGGCGTCGCGTACGGTCTCCTGTGGGGCGCGATCTACGCCGCCGTGCGGCGTGCCGTACCGCAGGCGTCGCGCGCGGCGGGTCTGCCGTTCGGCGTTCCGTTCTACCTCGCGTGCGACGGCGCGATCGCTCCGCTCCTCGGCTTGACGCCGGGCATCCACCGCGTCCCGTGGCAGCTCGACGCCAAGGAGCTCGCAAACCACGTCGCCTGGACCGCGACCGCCGAGGCCGTCCATCGCGTCGATGACAGGATCGGCACATGAGGCGGCGGATCCTGCAGCTGCTCGGCGGCGCCACGACCCGCCGCGGCCCGCTCGACCGCGAGCTCCCCGGCTGGCTGACCGGCCTGCTCATCGGCGGCACGCTCGCCGCGACGCTGTGGCTCGAGCGCAGGCGGCCGCTGCGCGAGGGCGTCGAGCGCGGACCCAACCACGAGCTGCGCAACCTCGCCATGTCCGCGCTCAGCGCGACGGCGATCCGGCTCACGGAGAAGCCGCTGACGAGCCGCATGACGGCACTCGTCCAGGAGAGGCGCTGGGGGCTCGTCAAGCGCGCGAACCTGCCGCCGGCGCTCGAGGTGGCGCTTGCCGTCCTGCTGCTCGACTACACGTTGTACGTCTGGCACGTGCTGACGCACCGGGTGCCGTTCCTCTGGCGCTTCCACCGCGTGCACCACGCGGACCTCGACCTCACCGCGTCGACGGCGCTGCGCTTCCACTTCGCGGAGATGGTCCTGTCGGTGCCGTGGCGCGTCGCACAGGTGCTCGTGGTCGGCGCCGCGCCGCTGTCGCTCGCGATCTGGCAGACGGCGACGCTCATGGCGATCCTGTTCCACCACTCGAACTCGCGGCTGCCGATCGCGCTCGAGCGCCGGCTGAGTCGGCTCCTGATGACGCCGCGCATGCACGGCATCCACCACTCGATCGTGCGCCAGGAGACGGACTCGAACTGGTCGACGATCTTCGCGTTCCCCGACTACCTGCACGGCACGCATCGCCTGAACGTGCCTCAGGACGAGGTGACGATCGGCGTCCCGGAGCTCCGCGATCCGGGCGAGCTCGGCCTCGGCTCGATCCTGGCGCTGCCGTTCGCCGGGCAGCCAGCGTCCGGGCTGCTGCTCGGCGACGGCACGCCGGAGCGAGCTTCGCTGCCGGCGCTGCCGGCGTCGACGCTCGCCGCCTGACGACGGGCGTGGCGGCGCGCGGAGCGCCTCCCGACCGGCCCATCCGGACCGGCGGCCCGGCGCGCGTGGCGGTCCCTAGCCGAACGTGCGGGCGAACAGCCCTTCGATCGCCGCGCGGCCGTTGTCGGCGAGGAAGCGCGTGCCGGTGCCGGTGAACTGCGGGTGCTGGATCACCGGGTCGCGGATCGGCTCCCAGGCGTCACCGGACCAGCGGAACCAGCCGTCGCGGTCCTGGTCGAAGACGAACAGCGGCTTGTTGCACAGCTTGGCGAACTCGGCGCCCCAGCCGGTGCCGCCCTTGACCGTGCCGTCCGGCAGGATCTTGCCGACGACCCAGATCTCCTGGCCGTTGTTCACCTGGTGCCAGATGCTCTGCAGCACCTTCTTGAAGAGCGGCGTGTCCGGGTAGCGGCGGTGCATGAGCTTGCTCACGTAGGCGAGGCTCACGTCGCCGTGCTCGAGCTCGCGGTGGGTCAGCATGCGGATGCCGCGCGTGCGCGCGTCGCCGTGGCCCTCGAACGTGAAGTTGACCTCCTCGATGCCGTGGCGCTCGGCGGCCGCGCCGAACTCCGCCTCGGCCCCCTGGGCCGCGCCGCTGAAGAGAGTGCAGTCTTCGCGCTTCACGATTCTCCCCTTCGCCGGCCCGTCGCCGGCGTCCCTTCTCAATACGCGTTGCGCGCCGGGTTTACGAGCCGGGCCCGTCGCGCGTCGACGCCACCCCGGCTCAGGCGTGCGCGGCCGCGGCGTCCGGTCGTCGCAGGAGGTCGAGGAACGCGGCGCCATAGCGGGCGAGCTTCGTCGGGCCCACGCCCGGCACCGCGAGCAGGGCTTGCTCGCTGGTCGGGCGGCGGGCCGCCATCGCGCGCAGGCAGGCGTCCGTGAACACCACGTACGCCGGGACGCCGCTCGCGTCGGCGATCTCCTTGCGCAGCGCGCGCAGCCGGCGGAACAGCTCGTCCGCCGCGTCGTCGAGCGTCTCCTCCGGCGAGCCCCCGTCGCGTGCCGCGCCCCTGCTCCGGCGGCCGCGCGCGGCG
>JBFMAS010000253.1:0-6788 GCA_040755575.1 Thermodesulfobacteriota bacterium | reverse complement strand
ATCGCTGCGTCGCCGAACCCTCGACGGATCGCCCCGGATACGCCGTCGGGTTCGTCTCCTTGCGCTCGCGGCGCCTCGCGCTTCTCGCTCCCACGCCCTCACTCGGACAGACTCCTCGCCCAACCTTCGGGCGCGAGCCCGTAGCGCGCGCGCAGCGCCCGCATGCGCTCGCGCCGGAGCGCGTCGCCGCGCTCGCGCAGCAGGCGGTGCGCGATGCGCGAGCGCACCGCCTCGAACGGCTCCGGGCGAGCGGGCGTGCGCCGCTCGATCCACACCAGGTGCAGGCCGTACGGCGAGGCGAGCGGGCCCTGCCAGCTTCCGGCCGGCAGATGGTCGAGGGCGTCGGCGAGCTCGCGTCCGAGGCTGCGCTCGAGCTCCGCGTGCGCCCCTCGCAGGGCCGCGCCGCGGACGAACGGATCGCCGAAGGACGACGCCTGGCCGGGTCGCACGGCGCCCGCGCGCAGCTCGGCGAGCAGGCGCAGCGCGTCGGCACGCAGCGCGTCGCCGCGGCGCTCGCGGCTCAGATAGACGTGCCACGCGTGCACGCGGGGCGGAGCCGTGAGCTCCGCGACGTCGCGCTGGTAGCGCGCACGCAGCTCGTCGTCGGACGGCAGCCGGTCCGGCGGCACGCGGGTCAGGGCGAGGCGCGTGATCTCGGCCAGGTAGCGGCCGACGACGACGTCGCGCGCCGCGAGGCCGAGGTCGTCCGCCGCGGCGGCGAGCTCCGCAGCGTCGCCCTCCGCGGTCCCGCCGAGCTCGAGGTAGCGCGCGAGGCGCGCGAGCCGCAGGCGCACCACGGGATCGGCCGCGGACACCGTCTCCGCGCCTGCGCGGAGCAGCACCTCGTCGTCGCCCGCCGCGGGCGCCTGCCCGGCGAGCAGCGTGGCCGCGAGCGGCCCACCACCGCCCGCCCGGCCGGCGCGGGCGTCGTGCGGACCGTCGAGCGCCCGCGAGGCGACGAACGCGGCGGCACCGAGCGCGAGCAGGCGCAGCAGCGGCGCCGAGCGCGCCCGGCGAGGGCGGACGCCACGGCGACGGGCCGTCACGTCGCGTCCTCGTCGCCGGTGGTCAGGACGTCGCCGCTCGCTCGCCAGCGTCGCGTGTGCTCCGCGCGGTAGTCGCCCGCCTCGAGGCGGATGCGCAGCATCTGGTCGACGGCCCGCACGTGCGCGAGGTCGAGGCCGGTCGCCGCGACGCGAAGAAGGCCGACGCCGTCCACGCCGATCTCGAGCGACGGACCGCCCGGGCCCACGACCGCGCGGAACAGGTCCTGGGCGTCGCTCAGCACCACGGTGAGCTCCGCGCCACCCGAGCGGACCACCTCCGGAACGCGGCCGAGGGCGACGGCGAGCTCGAGCGCCCCCTCGCCGGCCCGCCGGCCCGGCGTCAAGCTGCCGCGCACGCGGGCGATCGCGTCGGGCCGGTACCAGACGGGCGAGGTCCAGGCGCGCTCCTGCACCACCGGCTCGAGGAACGCATCCGACACGAGCGTCAAGCAACAATCGGCGAACGCCTCTCCGACGCGCGCCGCCTGCTGCGCGCAGTCGGCGGCGAACGGGTCGACGCCGGCCTCCTTGCACACCAGCGTGCTCCAGCGGCAGGTCGGGTTCTCGAGGACCCGCGCGTAGTAGAACGCGTCCTGCCGCGGATCGAAGGCCGGATCCTGCCATGCCGCGCACAGCTCGGCGGCGCCCGCGCCGAGCGGTGCGCAGGTCGAAGGATCGACCGCGGCGCCGTTGTCGCCGCCCGCGACGTCGAACACGCGCTCGTGCGTCGCCCCCTGAGCGTCGACCCAGCCCTTGACGATCTGCACGCGCTGCAGATCGGCCCCCGGCAGCTCTGCCGTCCCGGGGTCCTTGGCCGCCAGCACGACGAAGCGCGGCGCGCGCCCGTCCGGCAGCGCGCCGATCTCGCCGCCCATCGGCGTGCCCGTGCGGTACGCGCGCTCGACCAGGTCGGGCGCGCCGCAGTCGACGCCGTCGAGCTCGCCGGCGAACAGGCGCACGACAGGCCGCGTCCCGCTGGTCGCGTAGGTCTCGCGTCGCTCGAGCGCCGCGAACAGCGCGTCGCGCGAGTTCTCCTCGGCCCAGACGACGGCGAGCCCGCCCGGATTGTTGCGAAGCTCGTCGCCGATGCGGCGTGCCGGGCTCGAGTCCGCGTTGCCCTGGGCGCCCGCCCAGCCGGCCTCCTCGGTGTCGCCGGAGGTCGCGTTGTGCGTGTCGGTCGAGCCGACGAAGCCGAACTGGAACGGATTGACGCCGAGCGTGCGCTGCAGCGCGACGCCGTCCTTCAGCACGTTGCGGACGAGGTTGCGACGCGGATAGCTCGCGACGTCGGGCGCCGGCCGGTTGTCCGGGCCCTCGTGCGCGACCTCGCGCTGCTCGAACGCGCACAGCTCGTCCTCGCCGCCGACGCCCAGGCCGGCGAGGCGGTCGAAGCGGCACTCGGAGTTGCCCTTGACCTGGTGGATCTCGATCAGCGGCTCGCGCTCCTGGCGGCGGCGTGCGTCGGCCGCGTCGATCGGATGCGGGAAGGCCTCGCCGCCGCTCAGGTTCGAGTTGTGCGGGATGATCACCGCGTCGCAGCCGTCGCCGGCCGCGAGGCAGTCGCGCTCGACCGCCGTCCACACGCCGTGCGGCGGCGGCTCCGCGGCCGTCTCGAGCTGGCTCGAGGGGAACTCCGGCACGTGGTGATTGCGGAAGATGACGTTGCGGTGGAGGTGGCGCCCGAGCGGGCTCGCGGTGTGCTCGTAGCCGACGAAGGTGGTGAACGAGCAGACCTCGGTGCGGTCGTAGGCCGCCTCGGCCGCCGCCTGCATCTCCTGCCACACCGACACCGCGGCCGCGTCGCAGTCGATGCCCGGCAGGCTGCAGAAGGCGTGCGAGCGCGGCGGGCTCGGGATCCCGGCGGGGAAGAGCCAGCGCACCGTGACCTCGAACCGGCCGTTGGGATCGTCCGCCTGGCGGAGCACGCGGCACATCTCGTCGTCGTAGAGCGGCGACTCCGGGCGGATGCAGAGATCGACCTCGCCGAAGAACTCCGAGTGATCGGTCACCGCCGCGAAGTCGAGCGGCCTGTCGATGCGCGCCGTGCGCGTCTGGCGCTCGTCGTCGTCCGCCAGGGTGATCGTGCCGCCGCGCGCGAAGTCGTAGGCTTCGCGCGCGCCGACGCGCGTGCCGAAGATGTGCGCGTCGGCCGAGTAGCGCGTGTGGACGTGCAGGTCGCCGAAGAGCGGCTGGCGCAGCGGGTCGAACGTCGCGCACGCGGCGCGCTCCTCGGTGCGCTGCCACGGCACGGGCTCGGCGGTGGCGGGTCGCGCGGCCGGCGGCGCATCGCTGCACGCCGAAGCGGCCGCCACGATCGCGGCGAGCGCCGCTCGGCGCGCGCGTCTCACGGCGGCACCACCGCGACGCCCGCCTCGCGCGCGACCCGCAGGCGCGTCGACACCGCCGCGAAGAGCACCGCCGAGGCGAGCTGGACGAGCATCATCGCCGGGATGACGCCGACCACGAGCAGCACGAGGCCGATCAGCACGAGCGGGATGGCGATCAGGAAGATCGCGAAGATCGTCCAGCCGTAGCCGCGGGTCCGCTCCCAGCTCTCGCGGATCGACGCGGCCGCGTCCATCCTCTCGTCGACCACCAGGTAGGGCACCCAGGCGAGACGGACCGCGGCGATGACGCCGGGCACGATCAGCAGGACCATGCCGATGGCGACCAGCACGCTGACCAGCAGGCTCGCCAGCACCGCCTGCGCATAGCTGCGCTGGAAAGGCACGAACAGGTCGCCGACCTGCGGCGTGTCGCCGCGCGCGGCACGCAAGAAGGCGTACATGCCGCCGAAGCTGACCGGCCCGAGGACGAGCACGTGATAGACGACGCCCAGGAAGCTGTCCTGCAGCCAGCCCGAGGGCGCGCTCAGCAGCAGCCAGACGACGCCCACCAGCAGCAGCTCGAGGAAGCACCGTTGCAGCTCGCGCCAGGCGATCCCGTAAGATTCGATTGCGTTCGGCACCGTCACGTCGGCCATGGGGTCGTCCTCCTCCGCACGCGCCACGCGCCGCGCGTCGCGGCGCCGCGTGCCCGAATGGCGTCCATATTCCAAAAACGTCCGTCCCGGAACGAGCCCGGCGAGCTCTTCGCTCCGACGGCAAGGAGGCGTGCGCTCGCGCCGCCGGGCGCGGATCTTGCGATCCGTCGCCGTGGTAGGGCATGCGGCTCCAGGAGAAACAGGGCCACGGCGTTCGCCGCAGCACGCCGAAGGACGGACGGGCCAAGGTGATCCCGCTTCCGCGCCGTTACGTCGCGCCGCCGGCCGCGCGGCACGCGCCGCCCGAGCGGCGCTCGTCGCTGCGCTGGGTCGAGCTCGCGCTGCTCGTCGTCGGGCTCGTCGGCCTCGCGGCGATCGTGCGCGAGATCGGCTTCGACGCGGTGCTCGACTCCTTCCGGCGCCTGCGCACCCTGCTGCCGCTCCTGCTGCTGTTCCCCGGCGTCCTCCTCCAGGTCAGCGAGACGCTCGCGTGGCGCTTCGCCTTCCGCCACGACGTGGCACCGTTCCGCGAGCTCTTCGTCGCACGCCTCGCCGGCGAGGCGCTCAGCGCCACCACGCCGACCGCGACGGTCGGCGGCGAGAGCGTCAAGGCGTGGCTCCTGAGCGGGCGCGCGAGGGTGCGCGAGATCGTGCCGTCGCTCGTCGTCGCGAAGACCAGCGACGCGGTCGCGCAGTTCCTGTTCCTCGCGCTCGGGCTCGCGCTCGCTTGGCAGGTGCCGCACCTCGACCAGCGCATGCTGCACGGCATGGTGACGCTGCTGCTCATCGAGGCGGTGTGCATCGTCGGCTTCGCTGCGGTGCAGACGAGCGGCGCGCTCGCGCGCGTGCGGACGCTCCTCGGACGGCTGCGCGTCATGAACGAGACGACGGCGGACAGCGCGACGCTGCACGTCGACCGCGCGCTCGCGCGCTACTACCGCCTGCGCGGCGGCCGCTTCTTCCTGTCGACGACGTGCAACCTGACCTCGTGCCTGCTGTCGGCCGTCGAGACCGCCATCCTCACCCACGCGCTCGGCGGACCGGGCTCCTTCGCGAACGCGCTCGTCGTCAACGCGATCGCGAGCGGCATCTCGTTCATCGCGTTCTTCGTGCCGGGTCAGATCGCGGTGCGCGAGGGCGCGTTCGTGGCCGCGTTCGTCGCGCTCGGCCTCGACCCCGCGGTGGGCCTGTCGGTCGCTCTCGCGAAGCGCGTGCTCGACCTCACCTGGGCGGGCATCGGCCTCGTCGTGCTGGCGCGGCGCCGCCGCGCCACGCGGGTCACAGACCCACGACCACTTTCGGCGGGTACTTCTTGAACGTCATCAGGTGGTTGCGCACGCCGCTCTGGAACGCCTCCAGGTAGGCGAGCTTGCGGATCAGGTAGCTGCGCGTCTCCTTCGGGTCGAGGTAGAGGTTGTAGAGGCGCCCGTAGGGATACTTCTGGCTGACGCCCGTGAAGCCGCCCGGGTTGTGCACGTCACGGTCGTCGTCCGAGATCGCTGCGAGCATGAACTTGTACTCACCGACGCGCAGCGCCGAGAACTGCCGGCCGAGCCAGTAGTAGACGTGCTTGCGGTTCGACGCGCCGCTCTCGTGCAAGAGGAACGACGTCTGGTCGACGCCGTCGATGAAGCGGTCCGGCGGCAGCGCGTCCTCCGCGCCGGCGAGCGCGAGCGCGGTCGGGAACAGGTCCATCTGCGAGAACAGGCCGTCCGACGCGCGGCCGCCGTCGATCATCCCGGGCCACGACAGGATGGCCGGCACGCGCTGGCCGCCCTCCCAGGTGGAGCCCTTCGCGCAGCGGAACGGCGAGTACGCGGCGTCGGGCCAGGTCTCCATCTCGGGACCGTTGTCCGACGAGACGAACACCAGCGTGTGCTCGAGCTGCCCCGTCTCGCGCAGCACCTCGACCAGGCGCCCGACGACGTCGTCGAGCTCGATCAGCGTGTCCTTGTAGGGATGCTTCGCGGGCGATCGGCCGAGGAAGTCCGGGTGCGGGTAGTTGTCGAAATGGGCGCCGCGCGTGCCGTGGTAGAGGAACCACGGCTTGCCCTCGCGCGCCATGCGCCGGATGAAGTCGATCGAGTAGCGCGCCCACTTGTCGTCGAGCAGCGACAGCACCGGGATCGTCACCTCCTCGACGCTCTCGAGCGCCCCGCCGCGCGTCGCGTGCACGAAGCACTTGTTGAACGGCTGGTTCTCGATCCAGCGCGTGCGCTCCTCGGAGTAGACGATCTCGGGGAAGAAGTACGGGTCGCGCCACTCGGTGTACATGTCCGACACCGACAGGAAGCCGTAGAAGTCGTCGAAGCCGACGTTCTGCGGCTGCGATCCCTCGTTCTCGCCGAGGTGCCACTTGCCCACCGCCTGCGTGACGTAGCCGGCGCGTGACAGCAGCTCCGCGAGGGTCACCTCGCCGGTGAGCCCGCCCTTCTCGCCGTACATCGGCGGGCGCTGCAGGCCGTGCCGCATGGGCAGGCGTCCGGTGAGCAGCGACGCGCGCGACGGCGTGCACGAGGGCTCCGAGTAGCACGACGTCAAGCGCAGACCGCCCGCCGCGAGCCGGTCGATGTGCGGCGTCGGAGCGCCGACCGCGACGCCGCCGCCGTAGCAGCCGAAATCCCCCCAGCCGACGTCGTCCATCAGCACGACGAGGACATTCGGGGTGGCGGCGTTCGCCGCCCCGCCCTTGACGTCTCGCTGGCGCTCGACGTTCGGGGTGGCGGCGTTCGCCGCCCCGCCCTTGACGTCTCGCTGGC
>JBFMAS010000252.1:0-5398 GCA_040755575.1 Thermodesulfobacteriota bacterium | reverse complement strand
TCGAGGCCGCGCTCGGGCTGGCGTGCTTCTACCTGAGCGAGTTCGCGGCGTCGGGCGCGGCGTACGAGCGGGCGGCGCAGGCCAGCGACGACCCGGAGCGCGCCGAGCTGCACCTCGCGATCGCCGGGCAGAGCCATCTCTGGGCGCACGGCTACGCGCGGGCGCGCGAGCTCGCCGACCAGGTGCTGCGCGAGCCCGCGCGGACGGCGCGACCGGGCGTCGCGATGGCGCACAACCTGCGCGGCTTCATGACCGCCGTCCTCGACGCCGACCTCGCCGGCGCCGAGCGGTGCTGCGGCACCGCGCTCGAGGCGAGCGCCGGACGCTTCCCCGCCATCGAGGGACACGTGCGCTTCAACCAGACCCTGTTCGCCGAGTGGACCGGCGACTACCCGCGCGCGATCGCGCTCGCGGAGCAGGTCATGAGCACGGGGCGGGAGCACCGGCTCGCACACCTCGTGGTGTGGCCGTACTGGTTCCTCGGCAAGGCGCGCTGCTGCCTCGGCGACTACGGCGGCGCGATCGCCCAGCTCGAGGAGGGCTACCAGATCTGCGACCGCATCGGGGACCGGGCCTGGAAGAGCCGGCTGCTGAACACGCTCGGCTGGTGCCTCGGCGAGGTCGGCTGCCACGAGCGTGCGCGCGAGTACGACGCGCGCGCGGCGGAGGTCGCGCACCAGCTCGGCGACCCCGAGATCGTCGCGAACTCCGAGATCAACCTCGCGCTCGACGACCTCGCGGGCGGCCGGGTCGACGAGGCCTGCGGCTTCCTCGAGCCGATCGAGGCGGCGCTGTCGCGCCCCGGAGACCCGTGGATGCGCTGGCGCTACGCGCTGCACGTGCTGAACGCCCGCGCGAGCATCGAGCTCGCGCGCGGCGCGCCCGAGCGCGCGCTCGCCGTGGCCGAGCAGGAGATCGCCGGCGCGGTGCGGCACGGCGCGCCGAAGATCGAGGCGCGAGCCCTCCTCTCGGCGGGCAGGGCGCTGCTCGAGCTCGAGCGCTGGGACGAGGCGCGCGACCACCTCGTGCGCGCGGTCGCCGTCGCCGAGCGGATCTCGGCGCCGCGCTTCGGCTGGCGCGCGCACGGCCTGCTCGCGCGCCTCGCGCGCGCGCGCGGCCGGAGCGAGGACGCGGAGCGCCATGCCGCCACGCACGCGCGCCTGCGCGACGCAGCGTCACGCTCGCTCGCCGACGCGGAGCTCCGCCGCCGGCTGCGCGAGACGGCGGCGCGGGAGAGCGGGATCGCGTGAGCGGTGCCGCTCGGCCGGTTGCGCGCGCCGAGCGCCGCTGCTAGCGCGCCGTCGTGCAGGACTTCGCGGGCAAGGTCGTGTTCGTCACCGGCGCGTCACGCGGCATCGGACGGGCGGCGGCGCTCGCCTTCGCCTCGGGCGGCGCCACGCTCGCGCTCGGATACCGCAAGGAGGCCGACGCCGCGCGCGAGGTCGCGCAGGAGGCGATGCGGCGCGGCGGGCGCGCCGAGCCGGTGCAGCTCGACGTCGGCGACGCGTCGCAGCGGGACGCCGCCTTCGATCGGATCGCGGAGCGCTTCGGACGGCTCGACGTCTTCGTCGCCAACGCCGCCGCGACCGCCTTCAAGCCGCTGCTCGAGGTCAAGCCGCATCACATCGCGAAGACGTTCGCGATCACCGTCGAGGGGTTCCTCTTCGGCGTGCAGCGGGCGGCTGCGCTGATGCCCGCGAGCGGCGGCAGCGTCGTCGCCGTGTCGGGCTACGACTGCGTGCGCACCGTGCCGCGCCACGGCGTGCTGGGCGCGGCGAAGGCCGCGATGGAGATGCTCGCGCGCCAGTACGCCTTCGAGCTCGGGCCGCGCGGCATCCGGGTCAACTGCGTCAACTTCGTCTACGCCGACACCGACTCGACGCGCTTCTACGCCGGTGCGGGCCACGACGAGCTGCAGCGCGACATGCGCGAGCTGACGCCGCTGCGGGGGCTCGCCACCGCGCAGGACGTCGCGGACGCGATCGTCTATCTCGCGTCCGATCGCGCGCGCTTCGTCAGCGGGCAGACGCTCATGGTCGACGGCGGCGTGCTGCTCACCTCCCCCGCGCCCGAGCACCTGCCGCCCGTGGCGTGAGGGGGGCCGCGAGGGAACGCCCTTCCCGGCCCCTTGTACGGCTTGCAAGCGGCTCAGGGCGCCTCGCGCAGGCGCTCGTCGGGGCGCCGACGCGAGCGGAGCGACGCCATCCCGGCGATCACCGCGGTGAGCGCGAGGCCCGCGAAGCCGACGCTCACCAGAACGCCGCCGTACTGCGGCCGGAAGAACGCCAGCGCCGCACCGACCAGCATCACGAGCAGGGACAGCGAGAGGAACGCCCAGAACGCGGGCGAGCTGCGCCAGTCCCCCGGCAGGCCCGGGAGACGGCCCATCGGTTTCTTCACGGTTGCCATGCACGGGACGTCCGCGAGAAGCATGCCAGCCGCGCGCCGCGGCGCATCATCAGCGAGGCGATGCGACAGCTCGCCCGCCGTGCGAAAGTCCGCGCACGCGACGCGCACCGGCGTCGAGCAGCGTGGAGGGCGCGCATGAAGATCGGGCTGTTCGGGATCAACCTCGGAGCGTGCAGCGAGGCGCAGGCGCGGCGCGGGTCGCGCGCGCCGCCGAGGACGCGGGCTTCGAGTCGCTGTGGACCGCGGAGCACGTCGTCCTGCCGGACCCGCAGGCGCCGCCGTCGCCGAGCCCTCCCGAGACCCCGATCCTCGACCCGGCGGTGGCGCTCGCCTTCCTCGCCGCGCACACGACGCGCATCAGGCTCGGCACCGGGATCATCATCCTGCCGCAGCGCAACCCGCTCGTCCTCGCCAAGGAGCTCGCGAGCGTCGACGTGGTGTCGAGCGGGCGGCTGATCTTCGGCCTCGGCGTCGGCTATCTGAAGCCCGAGTTCGACGCGCTCGGCGTGCCGTTCACGCACAAGGGCGCGCGCGCCCTCGACTACCTGCAGGCCATGCTCGCGCTGTGGACGCAGGCGGAGCCGTCGTACGAGGGCCGCTTCGTCCGCTTCCGAGGCGTGCAGGCGTTCCCGCGCCCGGTGCAGAAGCCGCATCCGCCGATCGTGATCGGCGGGCACACGCCCGAGGCGTTCCGGCGCGCGGTTGCGTACGGCTCGGGCTGGTACGGCTTCGCGCTCGACGTCGACGGCGCGCAGCGCTGCATCGCGGGCCTCGAGCAGGCGGCCCGCGAGCACGGCCGCCCGGGCGGCCTCGCGGGCTTCGAGATCAGCGTCACGCCGAGCGGGCGTCTCGACCTCGACACCGCGCGGCGCTTCGCCGACCTCGGCGTGTCGCGCCTGATCCCGCTGCAGGCGCGCGGCGGGGTCGATGAGCAGCTTCGCCTGGTGTCGCGGCTCGCGGAGGACGTGCTCGGCCGGGTGTGACCGCGCGCGCCGGCGCCACGCTCGCCGCGCAGCGCCCGCGGCCCGAGCGCCGGGGCCGTTCCGTTCGGCGGCGGCGCGTGATACGCGGCGCTCAGGATCGCGTCGGGAAAGAAAAGAAAAGGAGCCGAGCATGACCCCGAAGCACCGGACGCGCATCGCCCTCTCGCTCTCCGCGGCCGCCGCGCTGCTCGTCGTGGCAGCGCCTGGACGAGCCCAGGACAGCCCCGGCAGACAAATGTTCACCCGCTACTGCGGCTCCTGCCACGGGCCCGACGGCAAGGGGGACGGGATGCTCGCCGGCATGCTGACGCAGCGGCCGGCAGACCTGACGCAGATCGCCAAGAACAACGGCGGCACCTTCCCGGCCCAGAAGGTCATGCGCTACATCGACGGGACGACCGGCGTGCGCGCGCACGGCAGCTCGGAGATGCCCGTCTGGGGTGAGGTGTTCAAGGAAGAGCTCGCCGACTCTCCGGCCCAGAAGGCGGAGGTTCGCACGAAGATCCTCGAGATCGTCGGCTACATCGCCTCGATCCAGCAGAAGTGAGGGGCCGCGCGCACGGCGGACGCGGGCCCGCGCGGGGTCATTCGAGGATCTTGTCGACGTCGGCGACGAGGTCCGCGTCGCGCTCGCTCGCGTAGCGCGCGACCGCGTCGACCGCCTCGTGCGGCCCGCGGACGACCGTCAGCAGCGCGCGATAGCGCTCCTTGACGAGGCCCGACGCGATCTGCCGCTCGATCAGCTCGAGCAGCGGATCCCAGAAGCCCTCGACGTTGACCAGCACGAGCGGCTTCCGGTGCAGGGAGAGCTGGCGCTCGACCAGGATCTCCGACAGCTCCTCGAGCGTCCCGAACCCTCCGGGGAGCACGACGTAGGCGTCGCCGCGGTGCGCGAGGCCGGCCTTCCGCGAGCGCATGTCGGTCACCGTCACCAGGTCGTGCAGGCTCGCGTGCGCGACGCGCGCGAAGGTGTCGAGGATGACGCCCTCCACGCGGCCGCCGGCCTCGAGCGCCGCGTCGGCGAGCGCACCCATCAGGCCGATGCGCGCGCCGCCGTAGACCACGACCCAGCCGCGGCGCGCCAGCCCACGGCCGAGCCGGCGCGCGACCTCGACGTGCTGCGCGGAGGCGCTGGTCGAGGATCCGGCGTAGACGGTCACGGAGCGGACGGTCGGCATCGCTGGTTCTTGGCGGTCGCGGGGCGGCGCCGCAAGGCGGCGCGTCGCCACGGCCGTCGAGGCGCGCGACGGGTCGCCGAAAGTTGGCGGCGACGCGGGTTGCCGCGGACGGCGCGACCGGCTACCTCGCTCTCGCGATGCTCGGCTCCCGCTTCGTCTTCCTCGACCGCGACGGCGTCCTGACCCGCGACGTCGGCTACGGCCATCGGCTCGACGACTACGAGCTCCTGCCGGGCGTCGTCGAGTCGCTGCAGCTGCTGCGCACGGCGGGCTTCCGCTTCGCGATCGTCACCAACCAGAGCGGCATCGGACGCGGGCTGTTCGCCGAGGCCGACTTCCAGCGCTTCCACCGGCGCCTGCTCGCCGACCTGGCCGCCGGCGGCATCCGGGTCGACGCGACCTACATGTGCCCGCACGTGCCGGATGCCGGCTGCGATTGCCGCAAGCCGAGCCCGACGCCGCTGTTCCGCGCGCGCGACCGCTTCGGCATCGACTTGCCGGGCTCGTGGATGATCGGCGACCACGTGAGCGACGTCGCCCTCGCCGCCAACGCCGGCTGCCGCGGTATTCTGGTCCTGACGGGGCACGGCGTCGAGGAGCAGCGCCGCCTGGGCGACATGCCGGTGGATGCGATCGTCGAGGACCTGGCGGCGGCCGCGCGTCACATCCTGCAGCGCGACGCTTGAGCTCTGGTGCAAGGTTCGCTCGCGCTGGAGTTGGTGCGGGCGGGAGGGGGCGCTTTGCCGGTTCCGCTCCGGTCGCCGGGCGCCGGCTGGGAGAATGCATTTGCGGCTCGGCTCCCCAGAAAGTCGCTCCACCGGCAAAGCG
>JBFMAS010000251.1:0-11124 GCA_040755575.1 Thermodesulfobacteriota bacterium | reverse complement strand
GCCCTTCCAGATCGGCTTGCGCTTCTCTGCGAAGGCGCGCGGCCCCTCGAGCGCGTCCTCGGAGCGGAACAGCTCGAGCACGGCCGGGTAGCTCGTGACCGCGACTGCGTCGCGCAGCGGCGTGTCCAGGCTGTCGAGCGCCGCCTGCTTCGTCGCACGCACGCTGAGCGGCGAGCAGGCCGTGATCTTCTCCGCCCAGCGTCCCGCGGCCGCGTGCAGCTCGGCCGCGGGCACGACCTCGTTCACCAGGCCCAGCTCGTAGGCGCGCTGCGCCGAGATCGGCTCGCCGGTCAACATCATGCCCATCGCGACCTTGAGCGGGATCTGACGCGGCAGGCGCTGCGCGCCCCCCGCCGCCGCCATCAGGCCGACCTTTGCCTCCGGCAGGCCGAACTGCGCGTGCTCGGCCGCCACCACGACGTCGCAGCACAGCACGATCTCGAAGCCGCCGCCGAGCGCGAAGCCGTTCACCGCGGCGATCACCGGCTTGGTGAGGTCGAACCGCGTGGTGATGCCGGCGAAGCCGCCGGGCGGCATCGGCGGCAGCTTGCCGCCGTGCTGCGCGGTCCACTTCAGGTCGTTGCCCGCCGAGAACGCGCGCTCCCCCGCGCCGGTCAGCACGGCGACCCACACGTCGGGGTCGCGGGCGAAGTCGTTCCAGATCTGCTCGAGCTCGTCGTGGCACGGCGGGTGGAGCGCGTTCATCACCTCCGGACGGTTCAGCGTGATCCACGCGATGCGGCCACGCTTCTCGTACTTGACGAACTGCTCCCCCATGTCGGTCTCCTCGTCTCGGTTGCTTCTCCCGGAACCCCTGCATAGGACCAGGGTCGATGGCGAAGATCAATTCGGTCGAGCACGCGCGCATCGATTGCGGCGAGGTCACCCTGCACTGCGCGCTCGCCGGCGACCCGGGACGGCCGCTCGTCGTCCTGCTGCACGGCTTCCCCGAGTCGTGGTACTCGTGGCGTCATCAGATCCCGGCCCTCGCCCGGCACTTCCGCGTCGCGGCGCCGAGCCTGCGGGGCTACGGCGAGAGCGATCGTCCGAAGGAGGTCGCGGCGTACGTCCTGCCCAAGCTGACCGGCGACGTCCGCGGCCTGATTCGCGGCCTCGGCTACGAGGATGCCGCAGTCGTCGGCCACGACTGGGGCGGCGGCATCGCCTGGGCGTTCGCGATCGACCATCCCGACGCGTGTCGCAAGCTCGCCGTGTGCAACTGCCCGCACCCGGCCGTCTTCCAGAGGGCCCTGCTCTCGAACCCGCGCCAGCTGCTGCGGAGCTGGTACATGTTCCTCTTCCAGATCCCGTACCTGCCGGAATGGCTGTTCACGCGCAGCAACATGCGGGCGCTCGATCGCGCCTTCCGCTCGATGGTCGTGCGCAAGGACCGTGAGGTGTTCAGCGACGACGACCTCGCCGAGATCAAGCGCGCCTTCGACCCGCCGGGCGCGATGACGGCCGCCATCAACTACTACCGCGCGCAGTTCCGCGACCGCGCGAACCTGGCGCGCTACTCCGCCGCGACGCGGATCCAGTGCCCGACGCTGCTGATCTGGGCCGAGGACGACGTGGCGCTCGGCAAGGAGCTGACCTACGGCATGGAGCCGCTGTTCGAGGCGCCGCTCGGGGTCCGCTACCTCCCGCAGTGCAGCCACTGGGTGCAGCAGGAGCGCCCCGAGGAGGTGAACCGCTACCTGCTCGAGTTCCTGCGCCCGGAGTGAGCCGCCCGGTCACGCAGCGGACCGCGCCGGTACCGTCCAGCCGGTCGCACGTCCGCCGGCGGCCGCGTCGCTAGAACGGGCGGCCGACGCGGGCGCGCTCGGCGTCGATCGGCTCGGTCGGCTGGCGCCCGAACGGCAGGAAGGACAGCTCGGCGCCGCGGCGCAGCTCCGCCTCGCGATCGACCTCGCGCGGCGGGATACGCCGCGCGAGCCAGACGAGAGCGAGCGGAAGCGCGACGATCCCGGCGATGACCAGCGGTCCCATCAACGCGCCGCCGTCGCCCTCATGCCTGCAGGATGTTGATCGTGCACGCCGAGCCGAGTCCGATCACGTGCGCGAGCCCGACCTTGGCGCCCTCGACCTGGCGATCGCCGGCCTCGCCGCGCAGGTGGGTCACGACCTCGAAGATGTTCGCCACGCCGGTGGCGCCGAGCGGGTGGCCCTTCGACAAGAGCCCGCCGCTCACGTTCACCGGGATGTCGCCGCCGTGCGCGACGCGCCCCTCGTCGATCATCCGCCCGGCCTCGCCGTCCTTGCACAGGCCGAGGTTCTCGTAGTGCAGCATCTCGGCGGTCGCGAAGCAGTCGTGCAGCTCGACCAGGTCGAGGTCGTCGGGACCGATGCCCGCCTTCTCGTAGGCCTGCTTCGCGGCGATGCGGGTCAGCGTCGAGACGTCCGGCATGGTGAGGTCGCGCTCGGTGTAGGGGTCGGAGGTCAGCACGGAAGCGGCGACGCGCACCAGCTTGCGCCCGATCTGCTTCGCCCTGTCGGCGGACGCCACGATCGCGGCGGCGGCGCCGTCACCCGTCGGGCAGCACATGTGCAGCGTGTTCGGGTACGCGATCATGCGTCCCTTCAGCACGTCCTCGAGCGACACCTCGACCTGGTACTGCGCGAGCGGATTCTTGGTCGAGTGCTTGTGGTTCTTGACGCTGATCTTCGCGAACTGCTCGGCGGTCGTGCCGTACTTGCGCATGTGCTCGACGCCCGCCTGGCCGAACACGGCGGGCATCATCTCCGAGCCGAGGATGCCCTCGGTGCTCTCGCGCGCGCCGCCGCCGCCGAGCATGCCCATCTTGCCCATCTGCTCCGAGCCGACGGCCATTGCGACGTCGCAGGCGCCCGAGGCGACGGACATGTACGCCTCGCGGAACGCGGTCGAGCCGGTGGCGCAGGCGTTCGACACGTTGAGGATCGGAATGCCCGTCTGTCCGAGCTGCTGCATGATGCGCTGGCCGACCATCGCGCCCGCCTGCAGCAGGTTGCCGCTCGCGAGCAGCTCGATATCCTTGATGCCGAGCCCCGCGTCCTTGAGCGCGAGCAGCGCCGCTTCCGCGCCGAGCTGGTCGACGGTCTTGTCCTTGAAGCGGCCGAACTTGATCATCCCGACGCCGACGACGAACACGTCACGCATTGTCCTGCTCCGTTCTCCTCAGTTGCCCCGCGCCGGGCGGAAGAAGAAGGCGACGACCTCCTTGCCTTCCTGATCCGTGCGCACGGCGCGGGTGACCATCTCGACCGGCATGTCGAAAGCCAGCTTCGCCGGGTCGGGCTCGACGTCGACCAGCGTGCAGCGCACGGCGATGCCGTCCTCGAGGTCCACGATGGCGGAAACGAACGGCGTCTGCACCCCGGGGGCCGACTGGTGCACGATCGAGTAGACGTAGAGCTTGCCGCGCGTGCTGAGCGGCACTTCGTTGAACGGCCCCTCCGCCGCGCACTTGGCGCACGCGACCCGTTTCGAGAAGTACAGCGCGCCGCAGCCAGCGCACTTCTGGCCGATCAGACGCGCCTCCCCCTCGCGCTCTCCGAGACGGAGAAAGGGGACGATCGGGCGGCGCGCAGGCGCGGCCGCGGCGGCTTGCTCTGCCATCGTGGGACTCCCTCCTGACGCGAGCGGACGCTCGCAGCTGCTCGGCACTCTATCCGAGGTGCGGCCGGGCGGGTCAAGTTCGACGGCCGTCGACGCGCCAAACTGGACTCGCGGCGCGGATCCCGGTACTCTTGGCCCACGGCCCAGGCGTCAACAGCGCCTGTGGAGTCGCTCCTCCGGGGTGAGCCCGGTCGGGTGACGGGTCGTACCGGAAAGGGGCAGTCGGCGGTCCCGAGCCGGAAGCGGGTCTGGAGCCCGCATGGAGCCGAACGGGAGTGGTTCTCGATCGGCGGCGCCGGGGAAGGAGGTGATCCAGTCGTGATTGCAAGTAGTAAGGTGAGCTGTGAGGTGGTGGCCTCCTAGGCCCGGCTACGTTTGATATCACGTGGTCGCCTGGGAGAATCCAGGCACCACCGACCCCGGGGATCCCTCGCCGCACCGCGAGGCCGAGCCTGCAGTAGAGCCGCTCGGAAGGCATCCCCGGGGTTTTTTTGTCTCGTGCCGGCGGCGACGCCGGGGCACCCGCTCGCTCAGTACTCGATCACCGAGCGCGCGACCTCGCCCTTCTCCATCAGCTCGAAGGCGTCGTTGATGCGCTCGAGCGGCAGGCGGCGCGAGATCAGCTCGTCGAGCTTGAGCTTGCCGGCCATGTAGAGGTCGAGGATCATCGGCATGTCGTAGCGGAAGCGCGGCGAGCCGTAGTACGAGCCGAGGACCGCCTTCTCGGCGAGGGGGAAGAACGCCGCCGGGAAGGTGAGCGTCTCGGTCACGGCCGGCACGCCGACCAGCACCAGCTTGCCGCCCGGGCGCACGGCGTTGAACGCCTGCTCGATCACCCGCGCGTTGCCGATCACCTCGAACACGTACTCGGCGCCCCCGTCCGTGAGCTGCTGGACCGCGGCCACCGCATCGTCCTTCGACGCGTCGACCACGTGCGTCGCCCCGAAGTCCTTGGCGAGATCGAGCTTCCTCGGGTTGACGTCGACCACGACGATCTTCTCGGCCCCGGCGAGCGCCGCCGCCTGCACGCTGTTGAGCCCGACGCCGCCCGCGCCCCAGACCGCGACGCTCGCTCCGGGCTCGACCTTCGCGGTGTTCAGCACCGCGCCGACGCCGGTCATGACGCCGCAGCCGACGAGCGCCGCGGCCTCGAGCGGGACGTCGTCGCGGATCTTCACCACGGCGTCCTCCATCACGACGGTGTGGTCGGCGAACGAGCCCACCCAGTGCGGCAGGTCGCCGCCGGACGCCTTGAAGCGCGTCGTGCCGTCGGCCATGTGCCCGCCCGAGCCGATCAGCTGAGCGGCCCGCTTGCAGAGGTGCGGTCGGGCGCGCGCGCAGTCGCGACACAGCCCGCAGCTCGTGAGCCAGGTGAGGACGACGTGATCGCCGGGCGCGACCGATTTGACGCCGCGGCCCACCGCCTCGACGACTCCGGCGCCCTCGTGGCCGATGATGATCGGCGGCGTCACCGGCAGGATCCCCTTCTGGATCGAGCGGTCGCTGTGACACACGCCGCTCGCGGCGAGCTTGACGCGCACCTCGCCGTCGCGCGGCTCGCCGAGATCGACCTGCTCGACCTTGAAGGGCTCGTTGAACCCGTAGAGGATGGCTGCCTTCATCGCACTTCCCTCCGTGCGCGCGCTCGAGCGAGGCGCGCTGGGCAGCCCGACGATGGCAGCGTCCCGGATCGGTGTCGAGAGCGCCGCCTCTCAGGCGCTGGCGCGGCTCGGCGCGCCCGAGCGCACGAACTCGGCGACCGCGGCCGCGATTCCGGCCGCGTGCAAGCCGTGCTTCTCGTACAGCGCCTCGCCCGTCCCCGACTCGCCGAAGGTGCGCACCGCGATGCGCCGGATCCGGACGCCGGTCGTCTCCGCGAGCGCCTCGCACACCGCGCTGCCGAGCCCGCCGACGATGCCGTGGTCCTCGACCGTGACGAGCTGACGGCAGCGCGCCGCCAGCGCGAGCAGCCCTTCCTGGTCGATCGGCTGGAGCGTGTGGACGTTCACGACGCCGGCGGAGATCCCCTGCTTCGCGAGCTCCGCCGCGGCAGCGAGCGCGTTCGCGACGACGCCGCCCGTCGCGAGGATCGTCACCTGCTCGCCGTCGCGCAGCGGGTCGAGCTTGCCGAGCTCGAAGCGGTAGCCGCTCGCGTGCACGTCGTCGAGCTTCTGCCGCGTCACCCGCAGGTAGACCGGCCCGACGTGGCGCGCCGCCGCCTCGACCGCCTGCTCGGCCTCGAGCGCATCCGCCGGCTGCAGGACCAGCATGTTCGGCAGCGAGCGCATCAGCGCGACGTCCTCGAGCCCCATCTGGCTGTAGCCGTCCTCGCCGATGCCGACGCCGGCGTGCGTACCGACCAGCTTCACGTTCGCCCGGTTGTAGGCGACCGACACGCGGATCTGCTCGAAGCGTCCCGTCAGGAAGCACGCGAAGCTCGCCGCGAAAGGGATCTTGCCGGCCAGCGCCAGCCCGGCCGCCACCGAGACCATGTTCCCCTCGGCGATGCCGAGCTGGAAGAAGCGCTCGGGGAACTGCTGCGCGAACAGGTGCGTGTTGGTCGAGCCCGCGAGGTCGGCGTCGAGCGCCACCACCTCGGGCATCCTCTCGCCGAGCTTCTTGAGCGCCTCGCCGAATGCGGCCCGCGTCGCCTTCCCCATCGCTCAGCCCCCCTGCACCGCGCCGGCCCGCACCTCGGCGAGGGCGCGTGCGAGCTCCTCCGCGTTCGGTGCGACGCCGTGCCACTTGTGCGTGCCCTCCATGAAGGAGACGCCCTTGCCCTTGGTCGTGTGCGCGACGATCACCGTCGGCTTGCCGCGCGTCTCCGTCGCCCGGTCGAGGGCCGGCACGACCTGCTCGACGTCGTTGCCGTCGATCTCGAGCACGTTCCAGCCGAAGCTCTCCCACTTCGCGCGCAGCGGCTCGAGGTCGAGGATGTCCTTGACGAGGCCGTCGAGCTGCACCTTGTTGTAGTCGACGATCGCGGTCAGCTCGTGGACGCCGTACTTGCCGGCGCACATCGCCGCCTCCCACACCTGGCCCGCCTGGCACTCGCCGTCGCCGAGCAGCGCGTAGACCCGGTACGGCGCGCCGTCGAGCCGGCTCGCGAGCGCCATGCCGAGTGCGATCGACAGCCCCTGTCCGAGCGATCCGGTCGCCGCCTCCATCCAGGGGAACCCGGCGTGGTCGGGATGGCCCTGCAGGCGGCTGCCGAGACGGCGCAGCGTGGAGAGCTCCGCGACGGGGATCTCGCCCGCGACCGCGAGCGCCGCGTAGACCACCGGCACGCCGTGTCCCTTCGAGATGACGAAGCGGTCGCGCTCCGCCCAGCTCGGGTCGTTCTTCTTCCAGCGCAGCTTGTGGAAGTAGAGCGCGGCGACGATCTCGACCGCCGACAGCGAGCCGCCGGGGTGGCCCGAGCCGGCCGCGGCGATCATCTCGAGGATGTGCTCGCGCATGGTGCGCGCGATGCGCCGCAGGGCGGCGTAGTCGGGCGCCGACGGGGACGCGGGACGGGCGGTTCCGGCGGACATCGACACGGGCATCATCCTCCACCGAGCGGGGAAACGGGCTCGTCGTGCTGCCGCCTGGGGGCGCGCGCCGCGGCCGGCGCGAGCTGCAGCATGACGTCGAGATCGGGTCGCATGTTGACGAACTTCACTTCCGCCCAGTCGCCGGTCAGCTCGACGGCGGAAAGGGCCCCATTGTCTACGCGGATCCGGCGGAGCTGCGCAACGTCCATCCCGAGGCAGCCGCACAGGATCAGGCGCAGCGGGTCACCGTGCGAGACGACCACCGCCGGCGCACCGTCGCCGGCGCTCGCGATGCGGCCCATCGCCGCGAACACGCGGTCGCGCACCTCGAGCAGGCTCTCGCCGCCGCCGGGAAACGGCGTGCCGATCGGGTCCTTGCGGAACTCCTGGAAGAGCGGGTCGTCGCGCAGGTCGAGGAAGGTCTTGCCTTCCCAGTCGGCGTAGTGGACCTCGGTGAGGCCTTCCTCGTCGAGCACCGGCACGCCGCCGAGCTGCCCGGCGATCAGCTCGGCGGTCGCACGCGCCCGCGGCAGCGGGCTCGTCCAGATGCGTGCGATGCCGAGGTTCGCGAGGTGCGGCGCGAGCGACACGAGCTGCGCGCGCCCGCGCTCGCTGAGCGGAACCGGGCGCCGGCCCATGATCCGGCGCTCCCGGTTCCACTCCGTCTCACCGTGGCGCAGCAGGAAGAAGACGCCGCGCCCGGGGAAGGGCTGCATGCGTCACGCGCTGGCGGCCGGCTGCTCGCCGTGCCCGCCGCGCAGGCCGCAGAACTCCTCGTAGTCGATCAGCTCGGTGACCGTCGGCCGGTCGCCGCACACCGGGCACTCCGGGTCGCGGCGCAGCTTGAGCTGCTTGATCTCCATCGCCAGCGTGTCGAAGTGCAGCAGCCGCCCGACGAGCGCATTGCCGGTGCCGAGGATCAGCTTGAGCGTCTCGACCGCCTGCACGCAGCCGACGAGGCCCGGCAGCACGCCCAGCACGCCGGCCTCGGCGCAGGACGGCGCCGCGCCCGGGGGTGGCGGCTCCGGGAACAGGCAGCGGTAGCAGGGGCCCTTGCCGGGGTAGAACACGGTCGCCTGGCCCTCGAACTGGAAGATGCTGCCGTGCACGTTCGGCTTGTCGGCGAACACGCAGGCGTCGTTGACCAGGTAGCGGGTCGGGAAGTTGTCGCAGCCGTCGACGACGATGTCGTAGTCGGCGATGAGCCGCATGATGTTCTCCGAGCTCACCCGCTCGCGGTAGCCGATCACCTTGACGTCGGGATTGAGCCCCTCGAGGGTGAGCTTCGCCGACTCGACCTTCGGCATGCCGACGCGGTCCTCGGAGTGGAGGATCTGGCGCTGCAGGTTCGAGCGGTCGACGACGTCGTCGTCGACGAGGCCGATCGTGCCCACACCCGCTGCCGCGAGGTAGTACGCGGTCGGTGAGCCGAGCCCGCCGGCGCCGATCAGCAGCACCTTGGCGTCGAGCAGCTTCGCCTGCCCGGCCTCGCCGACCTCGGGCAGCAGGAAGTGCCGGCTGTAGCGCTGCAGCTGGTCCTGCGAGAACTGCCGGTCCGCCTTCCACTGGTTGCCGGCGCCCTTCCAGGCGCCGAAGCCGCCGGACATGGACACCACGTTGCGGTAGCCCATGTCCTTCAGGATCTTGGCGGCGATCAGCGAGCGCGTGCCGCCCTGACAGTAGGCGATGATCTCGGCGCCGCGGTCGGGGACCGTCTCCTCGATCTTCATCTCGAGGAAGCCGCGCGGCACCGAGACGGCGCCCGGCAGATGCCCCTCGCGGTACTCTTCCTTCTCGCGCACGTCGATCAGGTGCACGTCGCGGCCGTTGCCGGCGAGGCGCTGCTTCACCTGGTCGACCGTCACCTCGGGGACGACCTTGCGGGCCTCGTCCATGATGTCCTTGAAGGTTCGTTGCATGTTTCCTCCGGGTCTTCGTGGAGGCTCAAGAGCCTAGCAGATCGCTGCGGCTCAAGCTGCGGGTGGCGCGGGGCCGCCGAACGAGGCGCCGCGCGGCGGCTCCTCGCGCGTCCGGACGGCCCGGGCGGCGCTCGCACGAGCGTGGACCAGCGCGATGCAGGTCGCGAAGAGCTGCAGGACGAGCGTGATGGCGCCCCAGTTCAAGTGGCTCGAGAGCGGGCTCGTGCCGTAGCCCGCGCGGATCCCGAGGACGAACGTCACGCAGCCCGCCAGGAAGGCGAGCAGGACGACGACGGCGGTCACGGCGGCCACGTCGGCGCTCCGCTCAGTGCCGGGGCTCGTCGTCGCGCGGGGTCGACGCGGGGACGCCGCTGCGGGCGAGGTGGAACTCGAGGATCTCGAGCAGACGCTCGGTGCGCTCGCACACGCGGTCGCACTCGAGCAGCGCGAGCTTCTCGATCGGCTCGAGGTCGAGCACCGAGGCGAGCGTGTTGACGAGCATCTCGCTGTCGCGCGGCAGGCGCTCCCAGAGGTCGGCCGGCAGCTCGCGCGCGCGCCGCGCGAGGAGGCGTGAGACGCTGCTCTTCAAGCGCGGAGCCGGCCCGGCCGCCTCGCCCGCCGGGTCGGGCACGTCGGCGCACCACTCGACGCGTGCCAGGCGGTAGGTCCGCCCGGCGAGCTCCTCGAGGATCTTGAAGCGGCGCAGACCGTGCAGCACGAGGTTCGAGCGCCCGTCCGGCAGCAGGGCGAACCTCTCGATGCGACCGACGCAGCCGACCGGGAACACCTCCGGCGCGCCGTGGTAGTCCTTCCGCCAGTCGCCGCGCAGCAGCACCATGCCGATCAGACGGTCGCCCGCCATCGCGTCGCGCACCATGTCCCGGTAGCGCGGCTCGAAGATGTGCAACGGCAGGTCGACGTGCGGGAACAGCACGGCGTTGGGCAGCGGGAAGACGGGTATCACCTCGGGAAGCTCCGCCATCCGTCACCCCCGACCGGCGCTCGCGCGCCCGCCACGCCGCCGCGGCCCGCGTCCGGCGCAGCCGCGGCAGGTACCGAAGTAGGTCAGCGTGCGGCCCTCGACGCGGTGGCCGGCGACGCGCGCGCGCGGCCGCGGAGCCGGACTGCGGGCCGGCTCGACGTCCACGACGAGCGCGCAGCGGACGCACACGAAGTGGTCGTGCGGCTCGAGCCGTGCGTCGTAGCGCGCGGCGCGATCGTGCACGTGGACCAGGTGCGCGCGTCCCGCGGCGAGGAGCTTCTGCAGGTTGCGATAGACGGTTCCGCGTCCGACGCCCGGCAGCTCGTCGCGCACCGCCTGGTAGACCTGCTCGGCGGTCGGGTGCGCGCGGCTTTCGAACAGCACGCGCAGCGTCGCGTCGAGCTGGCGCGTGGTGCGCTGCCGCGCGACGCGCGCCGGTCGGGCGCGGACGGCGCGGCGCGGCTCGCCCGTCAGGCCGGGCAAAGATCCCTCGCCAGGCTGGCGCGCTGCTCCGGCGTCAGCACGGCACGCGCCCGGTAGTTGGGGTGCTCGATGCGGATCTCGACCGTCGTGTCCGGCGCGCCGAAGGCGCGCGCCGCGGCCGCGGTCAGCGGGAAGCGCACGTACTGCACCGCCGACAGCTTCTCCTCGGTGCTGCGTCCCGCCTCGAACGTCGCCCCGAAGACCTCGTCGCCGACCCGCATCGTCACGTGCTCGTCGATGCCGATCAGCTTGTTGAGCTCGGCCGCGACGTCCGCCTGGCCGGTGATCTCGATCAGCATCGTGGCCGAGAGCTCGTTCTCGTCCGGCAGGAGCTGGTTGTAGACGTCGATCTCCTCCCGCACCCGATCGAGGTCCGTGATGCGCTCGACGTGCAGCATCTCCTGCGTCTGGAACAGGACGGTGTCGAAGTTCTCGAAGACGAGCGTGACGCGGTCGCCGACCGCGACCCGGCGGTTGCGCTTGAGCTCGATGATGCGGCGACGGAACTGGTCGCGCATCTCCGCGTAGCGTGCGGGGCCTGTGATGTCCTCGAGTCTGACCTTGCGCATGGTTGCTCGCTCCGACGCCCGGCGCGGCGCCGGCCCCTCG
>JBFMAS010000250.1:0-17806 GCA_040755575.1 Thermodesulfobacteriota bacterium | reverse complement strand
CGGGGCACATCCTCGTGCGCACGGCGGTTTCGCTCATCTCGCCCGGCACCGAGCGCATGCTGGTCGAGTTCGGCCGCGCCGGCATGCTCGGAAAGGCGCGCTCGCAGCCGGAGAAGGTGCGCCAGCTCGTGGCGAAGGCGCGCACCGACGGCGTCCGTCCCGCGCTGGACGCGGTCGCGAGCCGGCTCGAGGAGCCCCTGCCGCTCGGCTACAGCAACGTCGGCCGCGTTCTCGAGGTGGGAGCGCGAGTCACCGGCTTCGCTCCCGGCCAGCGCGTGCTGACGAACGGCCCGCACGCCGGCGTCGTCTGCGTGCCGGCGACGCTCGCCGCGATGGTCCCCGACGGGGTCGACGACGAGAGCGCGTCGTTCGGCGTGCTGGGCGCGATCGCGCTCAACGGCGTGCGGCTCCTCGAGCCGACGCTCGGCGAGACGTTCGCCGTGATCGGCCTCGGCGTTCTCGGGCTGCTCTCGGTGCAGCTCCTGCGCGCGCACGGCTGCCGCGTGCTCGCGGTCGACGTCGATGCCGCGCGCTGCGAGCTCGCGCGCACGCTCGGTGCCGACGCCGTCTGCGTCGCCGGCCAGGCCGACCCCGTGCGCGCGGCGCGCGAGGTCACGGCCGAGCGTGGCCCCGACGGTGTCGCCATCACCGCGAGCGCGAAGGGCAACGCGATCGTGCGCCAGGCGGCGCAGATGTGCCGCAAGCGCGGGCGCATCGTGCTGGTCGGCGTCGTCGGCCTCGAGCTCGAGCGCGCGGACTTCTACGAGAAGGAGCTCTCGTTCCGCGTCGCCTGCTCGTACGGCCCCGGGCGCTACGACCCCGCCTACGAGGCGGAAGGCCACGACTACCCGCTCGGCTTCGTGCGCTGGACGGCGGCGCGCAACTTCGAGGCGGTGCTGCACGCGATGGCCGCGGGAAGGCTCGACGTGAAGCAGCTCGTGTCGCGGCGCATCGCGGTCGCGGATGCGCAGCACGCGTACGAGTCGATCGTCGCGGATCGCACGGCGCTCGGCGTCGTCCTGACGTACGAGGCGGCGAAGGACGACGAGCCCGTCGCGGCGGCGGCGCGCGTCGTCCGCGTCGCGCCCGCGTCGCGCGCGCCGGGCGTGCTCTCGGGCGAGCCCAAGCGCGGCGCGAGGCCTGTCGTCGGCGTGATCGGCACCGGCCAGTTCGGGCGCCTGGTCCTGCTGCCGGCGATCCAGGCCGCCGGCGCGCGCATCGCCGTGGTCGCGAGCGCGGGGGGCGTGTCGTCGCTGCACGCCGCGCGGCGCTTCGGCGCGGAGGAGGCGACGACCGACGTCGAGCGCGTGCTCGAGTCGCCGGAGATCGACACGGTGTTCGTCGCCACGCGGCACGACAGCCACGCGACGCTCGCCGCGCGCGCGCTCGAGGCCGGCAAGCACGTCTTCGTCGAGAAGCCGCTCGCGATCGACCAAGCGGGTCTCGAGCACGTGCTGTCCGCGCACCGTCGCGCGGCGGACCGGCTCCTCATGGTCGGCTTCAACCGCCGCTTCGCACCCTGCGCGGTGGAGGCCAAGCGCCTTCTCGCCGGACGCGCCGAGCCGATCTCGATCGCGATGCTGGTCAACGCCGGCGAGCTGCCGGCGAGCCACTGGACGCGCGACCCGTCGGTCGGCGGCGGGCGCATCGTCGGCGAGGCCTGCCACTTCGTCGACCTCGCGCTGTTCCTCGTCGGGCAGCCGATCGTGTCGGCTAGGGCGAGCGAGCAGGGCGCCGACGGAGCGACGACCAACCTGACCTTCGCCGACGGCTCGCTCGCGACCATCGCCTACTGGACGAACGGGCCGAGGTCGTATCCGAAGGAGCGTGTCGAGATCTTCTCCGAGGGCCGCGCGCTGGTGATCGAGAACTGGCGCCGGCTGCGCGGTTGGGACTGGCCGGGGGTGCGGCGCGCGTGGATGCCGCGGCAGGACAAGGGGCACCGCGCGGAGGTGGCGGCGTTCTTGGCGGCGGTCGAGCGCGGCGAGGCGGCGCCGATCGCGGCGGAGGACGTCGAGGCGGTGATGCGAACGACGCTGACCCTTGCTCGGCGTGACGCAGGCCGTGCTTTCTCTGCGTCCGGTGAACGGCCCGTCGAGCGTCGGGTCGCGGCCACGAGCTGAGTGAGCCGCCGTCGTGCTCACCGTCGACTATGTCGTGTCCGGCGTCGTGCTGGCCCTCGTGTGTCTGCTCGTTCTGGTCGAGCGCCGGGCCGTCCTCGCACCGATCGCCGCGATGATCTTCCTCAGCGCCCTGTCGCCCGCTCAAGACTACGCCGGCAACTCCCTCGTCACCTGGCTGTTCCCCCTTCAGGAGCATCGCGTCGAAGGGGCCATCGTCGTCGCCGTTCCGATCCTCGTTCGCGCGCTTGCGGAGATCGGCGGGAGAGCGTGGCCGCGCGTGGCCGGGGCGACGGTGATCCTGATCCTGATCGCGATGTACCAAGGCATGTTGCGGGTCTTTCACCAGTCGCTCGGCGAGGGCATCCAGACGGCGGTTTTCGGTTCGATGGTCGTCGGCTCCCTCGCCATCTGCGTTCCGACCGTGGTACGCGAGCCGGGCGGGCTGCGGCGTCTGCTCTACTGCGTCGCCGCGGCAAACGTCGCCTGGCTGGCCGGCATCGGGGTGCAGCTCGTGCGCGACCCCGAGCCCCTGATGCTGGGGTCACGCTTCACGGGGCTGACGTCGAATCCACAATCGGCCGGGATCTATCTCGCGCTCTCGTGCGTCCTGGTCCTCTGGCTCGCTCTGCACGAACGCCGCGGCTGGGGACGATGTCTCGCGGCGGTCGTGGTCGTCGCCGACTGCGCCCTGCTTCTCTGGACCGGCTCTCGGACGGGAGTGCTGTCCCTCGTGCTCGGCGCGCTGCTGAGCGTTCGGGGAAGCTCACGGCGAGCGCTCACCTCCGCGGCACTGCTGGCGGTTCCCACAGTCGTCGTGCTGCACCTGGTACAGGGTGCCGGCGCCGTGGCTCCCGTCGAGCGGCTCACGTCGACCGCCGACAGCGGCCGCATCCAAGCCCTGCAGCGAATGCTGCATGCGGGGCTCGCCAGCCCGATCGTCGGCAACGGGATCGTCGACGCGAACGCGAGCGAGAACAGCCTGCTGCTCGGATTCGCAGCGTTCGGCCTCGGCATGGTCGCCCTGCTTCTCGCCCTGATCTACGCGTCCTGGCGTGCCTGTCGCCGCTTGAAGGCGCGTGCGGCGGGGACGCGAACGCTTCGCTCCCTCGCCGACGCCTTCCTCGCGTTCTACGCGATGTGCTTCTTCATCTCCCTCTTCGAGGGCGTCTTGCTCGCCCGCTTCCGCGAGTCGCTCGTCCTCTTGGTCCTCGTCAACGGCGCAGTGGCAGCGCTGCTCGCGACTCCGCGTGTCGCGCCCGCGCGCGGTCGGATCGTCGCCGCCGGGTCCGCGCGTCGACCGCAGCTTCGAGGTGGCCGTCATGCCATCGCTGGTTGAGAGCTCGCGCCGCCTGCTGCGAACGGCCATGCCGGCGGCGGCCTATCGCTCGCTGGCGCGTCGCTACGGCGCCTGGTCCAGCGCCCGGCGGATCGGCTTCTCGGAGTATCGCCGGCTACGCGAGGTGGCGACAGCGGACCCGGCCGCGCCGCCGGTGCGCTTCCACCCGCCGATGCTCGCTCATCCCGTTCTTCTACGGCCCGGAACGACCGACGCGCTCGTCTTCGAGTCGAACCTCGCCCGTGAGGCCTATGCCTGCGTGCGAGGGACGATCGAGCCGCAGCTCATCGTCGACGCGGGGGCGAACGTGGGCTTTGCGAGCGCGTACTTCTTGAGCAGGTTTCCGAATGCACGGGTCCTGGCGCTCGAGCCCGAGCCGGCGAACCTTGCGCTCGCCACGAGGAACCTCGCCCCGTACGGCCCCCGGGTGACGCTGCTGCCGTACGCGCTGTGGCACGAGAGAACCGTGCTGCGGGTGTGTGCGGGACCCCGCGAGGACTCGGCTCGCGTCGAGCCGGGCGACGGTTCAGGCGACGGCTGCGTGAGCATCGACCCCTCGAGCCTCTTGGAGCTCGTCGGTGCGAGCCGCATCGACCTCTTCAAGATCGACATCGAGGGAGCGGAGGTCGAGCTGTTCCGACACGCTCCCGAACGCTGGATCGAGAAGACC
This sequence comes from Thermodesulfobacteriota bacterium, assembly GCA_040755575.1. Lineage (GTDB taxonomy): Bacteria > Desulfobacterota > Binatia > UBA12015 > UBA12015 > DATCMB01. The sequence continues at coordinate 13,677 of JBFMAS010000250.1, read as the reverse complement.
GACATCATCGTCATGGAGATCCACGGGCGACGAGCACGCGAAGTCGTGTACTCCGTCATGAGCCGGCATCGGTTCGACACGCGGCAGCACCGCGACCTTCACGTCTTCGTTCGCGCACGTCGCACGCGAGCTTCGGCAACGGGAGATGCCGGTCGATGAAGGTGCACTGGGTCTGCCCGCTGCCGACGCACTACCACGCGCATCTGTTCCGAGCGGCCACGGCCGAGCTCGGGATCCCGCTCCTGGTGCACTTCCTGCGCTCGAGTCGGAGCACCCATCCCTGGCGAGCGCCGTCCGCCGACGGCTTCGCGGCACGCGTCGTGTCCTCACGAATGGGTCTGGACCCCGTGCTTCACGATGCCGTCGACAACGAGCCGGGCAGCGTCTTCGTCGTCGCGGGCTGGCAGGGAGCCGTCGTGGTGCCGCTGCTTGTGCACTTGATGCTACGTCGCCGTGCCTTCTGCATCTGGACCGATACGCCGAAGCTCGCGAGGCGTCGCCTGCGCGCGAAGGAGGTTGCGCGTGCTGCCTGGTTGCGGGTCGTGTTGAGCCGCGCAGCCGCGGTCCTCGGGACGGGACGGCCGGCGGTGATTGCGCTCGAGCAGCTCGGCTCGCCGCGCGAGCGAATTCACGACTTCCCTTTCACGGTCGACCTCGAGAGCTTCCGTCCCGGCGCGTTCGGCTCGGGCGGCGCCTCTCGCGGCGAGCTCGTTCTCCTCTCGAGCGGGCGCCTCGTGAACCGGCTCAAGGGCTTCGATCTCGCCTTGGCCGCGCTCGCGCGCCTCAAGCAGCAGGGGTTCGGAGAGTTTCGCTACCGAATCGCCGGCAGCGGACCGGACCGTCCGGCGCTCGAGGCTCAGGCGGAAGGTCTCGGCATCGAGCGAGCCGTCGAGTTCCTGGGTTGGGTGGAGGCGCGAGATCTGCCCGACTTCTATCGCTCCGGTGACCTCCTTCTGCATCCCGCGCGCATCGATCCGTTCCCGAACGTCGTGCTCGAAGCGATGGCGTGCGGGATCCCGGTCGTCGGCTCCTCGGCGGCGGGCTCCGTTCGCGACCGTGTTGAGCACGGCCGCAACGGGTTCGTGCACGAGACCGACGACATCGACGAGCTCGCGCGGATCCTCATCGGCATCGCACGCGAGCCGACGATCCTCGCCGAGCTCGGCCGTCGCGCACGCCTTCGCGCCTTGGAGTGGCCGGCGGCGCGCAACGTCGCGGTGCTGCGCGAGATCGTCGAGCGGTGCGAGGCGTCACGCGGCCGGGAGAATCGCCCGATGACGCGGCGAAGCGAGCGGCGGCGATGATCCGGGCCGGTACGAGCGCACCATGACCGACGCGGTTGCGAGATTGCCCCGCCGCCTCGCGGACCTCGTGAGCCGTGCCGGTCGGGTGTCGAGGGCGGAGGTCGCCTGGATCGTCGTCAACAAGTCGCTCGAGGTCGTACTTCTCTTCACCTGTCTTCGGCTCTTGACGCGGGACCTCGGTCCCGAGCAGTTCGGCGAGTACAACCTCGCGCTCACGGCCAACGTCGTGCTGGCGGCGCTTCTCGTCGTCCCCGTCCAGCAGGCGTATCTGCGCTACTTCCATCGGGCGCGCGCGAGGGGAGAGTCGTGGGTCGTCACACGTCAGGTGCTCGCCTGGTATACCCTGGTCACGCTCGGCGTCGTCGCTCTCGCCGCTGTAGGATCGAGGGCGCTGGGACGAGCGTTCGGCATCGAGGCGTGGACGTGCCTTGCCGCCGCGCTCGCGTTCCTCGCCGATCGCTGGCGGATCCTCGGCATCCAGATCCTCAACATTCAGCGTCGGCGCACGGCTTGGGCGCTGCAACACCTGGCGTTCCTGTCGAGCCAGCTGGTGCTGCTCGCCGTCGTGCTGCGTGCTTGGCCGGCGTCGGTCACCGCCGCTCTCCTCGCGTATGCCATGGCCTCGTTGCTGCTCGCGACGGCGTCCGTGCTCACCGTACGTCATCTGCGTGCGGACGCCGACCGCACGGGGCGGGCGCCGGACACCGAGTTCCCGACTGCGGTGCTGAGCTTCGGCGTGCCGTACGGCCTCCTCGTTCTTCTGCAGTGGGTGCAGGGCTTCTCGGATCGCTACCTGCTCGGCGCCCTGCTCGACCTCGAGGCGGTCGGCGTCTACGTGGCCGCATATCAGCTGTGCGGCGTCCCCTTCACGCTCGCTTCGAGCGTCGTGCACACGTTCGTGGTGCCGGTCGCATACGCCGGTGCGGGAGACGGCCGGGACCTCGCCGGAGCTCCCCGCGTCCGGGATGTGCTCCGGTCCGGGGTAGTGCTCTACGTCATCGTCGGGCTGCTCGCGGTCGCGGCGCTCATCCTCTTCGGCTCGCGCGCGTTGGCGTCGATCGCCGACGCACGCTTCACGTTGCCGGCGAGTGTCATCGCGATGCTCGCCCTCGGTCGCTTTCTCGAAGGCCTCAGTGTGCTTCTTCAGGTTTTCTACGAGGTCCGGCAAAGGATGCAGTGCTTGTTCCTCATCCGGTTCGCGGCCGCGCTCGCGCTGGTCGCGCTCTGCTTCGCGCTCATCCGAGGCGTGGGGCTCTTCGGCGCTGCGCTCGCCAACCTGGTTGCCATCGGCGGCTACGTCACGATGATGCTCATCGGGCTCCACGAGCGCGAGCCGCGACAGCATCCGCAGCCGACGCTTCGCGCCGCCCTCGCTCGTGAGGAGGCTTGATGTCGACCGCAGACGTCGAGGGGACGCCGCCCGAGCTGTGGGTTCATGCCGTCGCGGCGAAGGCGGGAGGCGGCGTCACCTACTTGCGCAGCGTGGTGCCGGAGCTGATCCGGCAGATCGACGGCCGTGGCGTACGCGTCATCCTTCTGCTGCCCGAGCCTTGGCGAGGCGACCCGCTGCCCGATTGGGTGGAGGCGCGCCCGCTGACGCGGATCGCCCGCAACCCCGCCCTGCGCGTCATCTTCGATCAGGTCGTCTTTCCCTTCTGGCTCGCGCGACGCGGCAACGCGCGTGCCTACTGCTCAGGCAGCTTTGCCCCGCTGTGGAAGCCGGCACCCACGGTCGTGCTGCTGCGCAACGCCATCTACTTCGACGAGGAGTTCCTCGCGCGCGAGCTGCCGCTGCGCCGTCTTACCCTGCGGCTGCGCGGCGCGCTGATCATCGCGGCAGCGAGGAGCTGCAAGCGAGTCCTCTATCCGAGCGCCGCGATGCGCGACTTGGTCGAGCGGCGGCACGCGACCGTTCGCGGTCGCGGGCTCGTCAACGGCTACGGCGTCGCACCGGCCTTCGCCGGATCGCCGGAAGCTCCGCGCCCGCAACCCGCCTTCGAGCCCCCGAGGTTCCTGTACGTGATGAACTACACGCTGCAAAAGAACCTCGGCTTCGTCCTGGAAGCGCTGGCGCAGGCGCGGCGGGAAGGCCTGCGGGTTCGGGTCGTCCTTACCTCGCGCCTCGAGCGCGGCCCTCGGGCGTGCTTCGCCCGCGATCGGGCGCTCATCGACGAGAACCGGCTGGTCGACGACGGGTATCTCGAGCTGGTCGGTCCGAAGTACGGCGCCGAGCTCATGGGGCTCTACAGGGCCGTCGACGCCTGTCTCTTCCCGTCGATCTGCGAGTCGTTCGGCCATCCACTCCTCGAGGCCATGGCGATGCGGCGGCCCGTCATCGCTGCCGATCGGCCGTACGCGCGCGAGGTGTGCGGCCCGCTCGCCACCTACGTCGATCCTACTCGGCCCGAGTCCCTGGTCGAGGTCTGGCGGAGCGGGATCTGGCGTTGCCGTCCGAGTTGCGAGCACCCTCGGCTGGCGGCGTTTTCGTGGCAGCGGCACGTGCAGCGCCTCGTTCACGAGCTGGTCGCGGATGCCCTCGAGCGGGATGCCCCTCGTCTGGAGTGCGAGCCCGTGCGGGTGGCGGGCGCGGCGAGCCGATGAGCTGCATCCGTTGGTTGGGGCGGCTCTGTCTGTTCATCGCGCTGGCCGCCGACGCCCTTGCAGACGCGACGCGCCATCGCGATCCCTTCATCGATGTGCGCGCCTACGGTGCGCGCGGCGACGGCGTTAGCGACGACACGAGGTCCTTGAACGAAGCGCTGCGGGCGGCCGCGCGGGACGTTGGCGAGGTCGTGGTTCCCGCGGGAACGTACGTCATCAGCGAGCCGCTCGAGATCTACGGTGGCACCATTCTTCGCGGCGCCGGGCGGGGAGCGACCAGGATCGTATCGGCAGCAGGGGGTGCCGGCTTCTCGATGCTCCGCGTGGCGACGCCGAACCGATGCCGCGAGGGAAGCGGCCGTTGTGACGCGCCGATCGGCGATGCGGCGCGCGGGGCCGGCTGTGTCTGCTACTCCGGCACGGACTGCGCGTCCGGGACATGCGGCGGCGGTGCCGTCCAGCGCGACCTGCGGATCTCCGATCTGGAGCTCGTCGTCCGTGACGACGACGTGGTCGCGCTCGACGCGGCGCTGGTCGGTGAATCGACGTTCAGCAACCTCCGCATCAGGGCGGATCGCGACGACCTCATGCGCAGCATCGGGGTGCTGTTCAGCGACGGAGGCCTCGACAGCACCGTCAGCGGCTACTCAAACGTGCTCGCCTTCTCACGGATCAGCGGGCTTCCCCTCTGCGCGTGGGTGATGGACCGCGCCAACGACCAGACGTTCCTCCGCGTCGGTTTCGGCAACGAGTGCGGCACCGGGCTTCTGATCGAAAAGCACGTGAACGGCACCAAGGTGACCAACTGCATGTTCCAGTCCACCCGCGAGCCACGCTGCACCTCGGGCGCGTGCGTCGGCGGGATGAGCCATGGAGCTCCGTGCGCGGCGGCGTCCGACTGCATCGAAGCCGATCTCGTCGACCTCGGCCGGAACACGACGGTTCTCGCGAGCTACTTCGAGGACAGTCGCAATCCGCACATCCGTCTCGGCACCGTGCAGCCGAGCCGGGCCTCGCAGCAGCCGCTCGTCATCGGCAATAGCCACTCGGGGCGAGCGCCGTACATCGTCGAAGCGAACGCGCAGCGGCCCGTCATCGTCGAAACGACATACCTGACGGGGCGCGAGCGAACGACGCTCGGAGGCAACCCGTTCGTTCTGCCGTCTCTCGCGCATGCGCGCTTGGACGCGCAACCGGATGGGGCGCTCGTGCACTGCGCCGACTGCCGCAAGAGCCATCCGTGCGCCCCCGGTGGGACGGGCGCTCTGGCGAAACGTCTGAACGGCCAATGGGTGTGCGATTGACGACGTCGAGGAATCGTCGGGAACCGAGGAGGGATCGGAATGCGAAAGGTGACTGACTTCGGATCGCCAGCGAACGGCTCGGCGACGCTGCAGGCGTTCATCGATGCCGTGACGCAGCCGCAGGTAGGGACGCCGGCGCACTCCGGAGACCTCAGCCTCGAGGATACGCCCTATCCGAATCAGGTCTGGCTTCTCGACCAAACGGTGACGATCAGCCGCGGTGCGGTCCAACTGCTCGGAGCAGGGGTCGGCAATCCCGCGAACTATCCAAGTGCGCCTGGACGAGGGACGACCTTCAAGTGGGTGGGACCGGCTGGTGTGCCGATGTTCAACGTCAAGGACTCGGCCCACTGCACCTTCCAGGACATCCTCTTTCTCGGCGACAACACAAGTCCGCCATCCAGTGGGATCTTCTTCGAAGAACCCGCAGGGGGCAGCGGGATGGGCACCAATCGGCATCATCTCGTCCGGCGCTGTTACTTCGGAAGGTGGACCTGGACAGCAGGTGGTCTCGAAGACGGCCAGATGGACATCGGGCTCAGGTGGGGAGGCAACAACACGAACAACGACCAATATGTCGTGGAGGATTGCGTATTCCGCCACTGCACGCAGGCGGGCATCAAGGTCGAATCCACCCAATCGATCTGGGGCTGCATGCGCAACGTCCAGACGGACAACTGCGGTGTGGCGATCGACACCGTCGCCGCGGTCAACCTGTTCAACCTCGCGTGCAACCGGTCGGCGGTCGCGGATCTCCTCCTTGGCAGCAGTGCGATCGCGCACGTGAGGGGTCTGTATTCCGAGCACGCCGCTCTCATATTCAGATTGACGAGCAACAGCTCGGCTCTCTTCGTGGATGGCGGGCACGTTGCGATGCAGCAGGAGATGACGGGCCCCAACTGGGGTGAGCATCTGTCGGTCGGCGCGGCGGGCGGCGTCGTGCTCAGGGGGCTTCGCATCAACAACAGCACGGGCGTCACCAAGAGACTCTACGCGCGCGGGAACTCTTCGAGTGTGGCCGGATACGTCCGCATCGAGGAGTGCCCGCACCAGGGGCCGTATCGGATGGACCAATGGGAGAACTACGACATCCAGGCGGGCACGGGAACGGGTGGGATCGTGGTGACGATCGATACGGGTCCCATATGCGAGCGCCAGCATTTGCTGGCGGGCGCGGCGTTGAGCCCGTGGTGATCCCAGACGGAGCGCCGAGGCGAAGTGGAGTGATGCCGCTCTCGCGCCGCTCCTTTCTTCAGCGGTCGCTCGCGGTGACCGCGGCCGCAGCGGGATGGCCGGTGCTCGATGGTGTGGGGTCTGACGAACGCACGCTCGTCGCCACGAGGTCCAGTTCAGCGCGCGCGCTCGTGCTCGTACCGCTCCCGTTCGGCATTGCCTCTCGCGCGCTTCTCGCGACCGACGATTACAGCGCGATGGTCGACACCGGCTCGGCGATCGCGCTTACCCTGGCGCCGGAAGCGACACTTCGATCTGGGCGCCTCGACTGGCGGATGGCCGTCGGCGGGACTGCGATCCGCTGGATTCGGCAACGCGACGAATCGTCGATCGACGGGCGCGGCTGCGGATGTCCCGCAGCGAGATTGGGCCGGCAGCTCTGGGACGTAGCCCAGATGCTCGATCGAGATCCTCCCCCGCGGATCTACTCGCTGACTTCGGCCGGAATCGACCACCCGGGCTGCGAGGACCAGCCAACGAAGGTCGCCCGTGCGATTCGGTCGTTCCTCAGCCGGCTCGAGCTGGACCGGCGCGGGGACCGAGTCTGGACGTTCGTGTTTGAGCGAAGCGATCACCGGCAAACGACGACCGCCTACGTTTTCGGCCGCGGTGTGGGCTCCGTCTGGAGACAAGGTGGTTGGATCACCGTCGCCGAGCTCAGCGCGGCTGTTCGTGCCGGGCGGCTTTCGGTGTAGCGAGCGCGCCTACCACAGCCACGGCCGGTAATAGTGACGAACGTGCGGGCAGGTCCTACGACAGATCCTCGACGACCCTGCTGCCTCGCGCTCGTAGCGGCCGACCTTCGGCACCAGCACCGGCACTTCGGCTCCCCACGGCAACGTCAGGCCGCTGGTCGTGCCCGCACCGTGACCTGCACATCGCAGTCGAGCAGGTCGAGCAGCGCTACGAGCTGAGCGAAGCTCTTTCGCGTGTTTGCCGGATCGAGCAAGCGATAGAGCTGCGGTACGGACGTGCCGAGGCGGCGTGCCAGCTCGCGTCGGCTCGATTCGCATTTCTCCGCACGCTTTGCCGCCTCGACGGTGAGCTTGTGGATGAGCACTTCGGCCAGGTAGCGGGGATCGCGGTTGTACTCGAGTGCGTGATCGAGGTGCACTGAGCCGTCGGCGCCCGATTCGAGCCGGTAGGTGACGGCCTCGCTCCCCAGCTCGCGGTCGACGTACGCCTCGGCCACGCGGTCGCGCGGCGTCGGGCTCGGCTCGAGCCTCGCAAACGGCACGGGCAAGACCCTGCCCGAGCGGGTCTCGAGCTCGAGCTGTCGTTTGTGATTGTTCACTCGCACCCCGCGCAGCTTCATAGCGCTCCTTCCCTCTCGAGCTCGGCGATGAGCTCGAGCACTCGCGCGGTCGGTCTTCCCTTCATCGGTGCTCGGTCATCCAGGTTCCACTTCACGACGAGCCTCCCATCTCTGTACACGTGCACGTGACGCGGCGTGTGGTCGCCCTTCCACGTGAGGAAGACGAACCCGCCACGCCGGATCTTCCCCACGCGACAACTGTTACCACTAGTGGTTACAGAAATCTACGGTCGGCATACGCGCGGCCCCGAGCCCGATCGCGAGATGAGTTCTGGCTCGTGGGACGACGCCACGGGGTCAGGCTCACGGCTTAGGGGAGAGAACCGGTCACCAGATCCACGGCCGGTAGTAATAAGGATACGGCCACCCCCACGGACCCCAACCCGGTCCGACCCATACCCCCGGTCCCCAGCCCCAGTACGGGTACGGTCCCCACGCGTAGTCGTAGGGCGGCCGGTGCGGCCACAGGTACACGGTGTACGCGTCGACCACCGGCGCCTGGTACTCGTAGCCGCCGACCTTCTCGGGGCTCGTGCCGGCGAGCCAGCCGACCACGGTGACCAGGCGGTCCGGCGCATAGACCTCGGGGTCGAAGAACCCCTGCGCGCAGGCGAGGAAGCGGCCGCCGGACTGGTCGGCGCGTACCGGGCGCGCGGTGTCCTCGTCGAGCGGCATGGCGACGACCAGGAAGCAGGTGCGCTCCTGGCTCGGGCGCACCTCGGCGATGACGCCGCCCCAGCGCACGGGCTCGCTCGCGGTCGCGCCCTTCGCCGCCTGCGCGGGCTCGATCTGGGCGAACGGGCCGCCGCGCAGCGCGGCCGGCGGCATCGCGCAGCCGGCGGCGAGCGCGAGCGTCACCACGGCGGGGAGGACGCATCGCGCCTGGCGCAGACTTCGCGCGGTCATCGTGCTTGCCCGCTTCGGCGGTGGCCCGGGCGCGTCAGCGCGCCGCGGCACCCTCCTGGATCGAGCGCGCCCGCTCGGCCTCCGGCGTGAGCTCGCTGTGGCAGGCGTGCTTGCCGGCGATCACGGGCAGCTCGGCGCGCCGGCGCAAAAGCTCGCGTCCCGCGTCGCCGACGCCCGGGCTCGCGAGCGCCCTGCGCTCGGGCTGAAAGGCCTCGTCCTTGCCGCTCGCGAACGCGACGATCTCCTTCGAGATCCGCATGCTGCACCAGTCGTGGCCGCACATGGCGCAGAACTCGGTGTCGACCTCGAGGTCCTCGTCGTGCAGCGCGCGCGCGGTCTCGCCGTCGAAGGCGAGCTCGAACTGCCTCGGCCAGTTGAGGGCGGCGCGGGCGCGCGACAGGTCGTCGTCCCACTGCCGCGCGCCCGCGATGCCGCGCGCGACGTCGCCCGCGTGCGCGGCGATCTTGTAGGCGATGCAGCCGTCGGCGACGTCTTGCGCCTTCGGCAGCCCGACGTGCTCCTTCGGCGTCACGTAGCAGAGCATCGCCGCGCCGTGGCGTGCCGCCTCGGTCGCGCCGATCGCGCTCGTGATGTGGTCGTAGCCGGGGAAGACGTCGGTCACGAGCGGGCCGAGCACGTAGAAGGGCGCGTCGTCGCAGACCTCCTGCTCGAGCTTCATGTTGAACCCGATCTGGTCGAGCGGCACGTGGCCGGGGCCCTCGACCATCACCTGCACGCCCGCCTCGCGCGCCCGCTGCACGAGCTCGCCGAGCGTGCGCAGCTCGGCGAGCTGCGCCTCGTCCGTCGCGTCGGCGAGGCAGCCGGGGCGGAGCCCGTCGCCGAGCGAGTAGGTGACGTCGTACTCGCGCATGATCGCGCTGATCTCGTCGAACAGGTCGTACATCGGGTTCTGCCTGCCGTGGTGGATCATCCACTTGGCGAGCAGCGAGCCGCCGCGCGACACGATGCCGGTGACGCGCGGGCGCACGAGCGGCAGGTGCTCGCGCAGGACGCCCGCGTGGATGGTGAAGTAGTCGACGCCTTGCTGTGCTTGACGCTCGATCTCCTTCAGGATGACGTCGTGGGTCAGGTCCTCGATCCGCCGGCCGAGGATCATGCTGTAGATCGGCACGGTGCCGATCGGGATCGTTGCGTGGTCGACGATCGCCTGGCGGCAGCCGGGCAGGTCGCCGCCGGTCGACAGGTCCATCAGCGTGTCGGCGCCGTAGCGCTGCGCCCAGCGGAGCTTCTCGACCTCCGCCTCGAGCGAGCTCGCGACCGGCGACGCGCCGATGTTGGCATTGATCTTGGTCGTGATCATCCGCCCGATGCCCGTCGGGTCGAGCCGCTTGGGCGCGCGCTCCCCGCGCAGGACGCCCGCGTCCTCGATCACCCGCAGGCGCTGCGCCGAGGTCTGGTTGACCCACAGGCGCGCGTCGTCGCGCGCGCCGGGATGGCCGATCGGGGCGGGGTAGGAGCGGACCGCGGCGCCGCTGCCGTTGGCGTGCCCGTCGGCGCTCGCGGGCGGCTCTCCGCCGCTGCCCGCCAGGTGCCGCACGTTGGCCGGGATGACCAGCCGGCCGCGCGCGACCTCGTCGCGGATGAGCTCGGCGGCGACGTTCTCGCGCTGCGCCACGCGCCGCATCTCGGCCGTGACGATCCCCTTCCGCGCGCTCTCGAGCTGGGTCATGAGCGAGAGATACGCCCGGGTCTCCGGCGGAGCAAGGACGCGGCTTCCGCTGCCGGCGCGCCTTCGCTAAGTTGCGCGGCGTGCTGGCGAGCCGCGTGCAGCTCGGGGTGCTGGCCGCGTGTGTCGCGGGCGCGCTGCTCGTGCCCGCCGCCGCGCACGCGCAGGAGATTCCCGCCGCGACACGCGAGGCGCTCGAGACCTCGAAGCTCATCTACGTCGCGACGCAGCGCAAGAGCGGCGAGCGCAGCGAGGCGGCGCCGATCTGGTTCATCTACGAGGACGGCGTCGTCTACACCACCACCTCGCCGGACAGCTGGAAGGCGAAGCGCATCGCGCGCGGCAGCCCGCTCTACATCTGGGTCGGCAGCGAGGAGGGGCCGTTCGTCGTCGGGCGTGCGGAGCGCATCACCGACCCGACGGTGGTCGAGCACATGGGCGAGGCCTACTCCGACAAGTACTGGATCGCGAGCCTGGGGCTCTTCCGGCCGCGCGCGTCACGCGTCAGCGAGGGCAAGACGATCGCTTACAGGGTGACGCTGAGCGAGGGGACGCCGCCGCCGGCGCCGCGCGAGTAGGCTCTGCCGGGATCGGACGGCCGGCCCGCGCGGGGCGGGGTCAAGCGGCCTGGCGGGCGGCCGGCATCTCGACTGGCTGCCGCAAGGCGAGCGCCTTCGGCCGGCAGGCGAGGTGGCGCAGGGCGTCGCGCAGCAGGTGGATCGCGACGGTCCCGCACAGCAGCACCTGGATGGGATGCCGGGCGACGATCGTCATCGTTGCTTCGATCATCATGGCTCGTCTCCTGGCACCACGGCGCTACCATTCGGGTAGCGGGCCGCTACCTGGTGCCGGCGGCTGCGCCCACCCGGCGCGCCGGCTCAGTCCCGGCCGGCGCCGAACCGCGGCGGACGCTTCTCCGCGAACGCCCGTCGCCCCTCGGCGAAGTCCGGGCTCGCGAGGGCCTCGTTCCTGAGCCGCGTGAAGTGCGCCACCTCGACCTCGGTGAAGCCGCCGTGGCTGCGGAGCGCGTGCAGCATCTGCTTGGTGGCGCGCAGCGTGCGCGGCGCGAGCGACGCCACCTCGCGCGCGAGGCCGAGCACCTCGCGCTCGAGCTCCGCCGCCGGGTGGACGCCGTTCAGCAGACCGAGCGCCAGCGCGCGTGAGGCCGGCATCGGGCGCGCCGTCAGCATCAGCTCGGCGACCAGCGTGGGGCTCGCGCGCTCGGCGAGGCGCGCCACGCCGTCGGGGTCGTAGACCACCGACAGCTTGCCGGCCGGGATCGCGAAGCGCGCGTCGTCGCTCGCGAAGCGCAGGTCGCACGCGCACACCACCTCGACGCCGGCGCCGTACGCGCCGCCGAACACCAGCGCGAGGACGGGGTAGGGGAAGCGCTCGATCGCCTCGATCGCGGTCGACAGCGGATGGCGCGACGCCTCCTCGGCGGCGCCGCCGCGGATCGCGCCGATGTCGTAGCCCGACGAGAACAGCTTGTCGCCCTCGCCGCGCAGCACCGCCGCGCGCGCGTCGCCCTGGCCCAGCGCGTCGAGCGTCCGCGCCAGCTCGAACAGCAGCTCGGGATCGAGGGCGTTGCGCTTCGCCGGGTTGGCGATGGTGAGGACCGCGAGGCGGTCGTGCTGCTCGACGCGGATCCCCGCACGCTCGGCCGGCCCTCGCGACATCGCCGTCAGGGCAGCTCGACGGTCGCCGTGCCGATCACGCAGCGATCGCCCTCGGCGGTCTCCATCCACACGTCGCACTCGACCGTGCGGTGCTCCTCGTCCTTCTCGGTGACCGTGCCGAGCAGACGGACCGTCGTGCCGGCGAGCGCCAGGCCCCGGAAGGTCGTGCCGAGGCGCCGCACCTTGCCGCCGGGCGCCCAGGCGAGCAGCTCGCGCGCGAGCAGGGCGAGCGTCATGTTGCCCGGCGTGATCTGTCCCGGCAGCCCCTCGAGCTTCGCGCCCTCCTCGTCGGTGAAGCGCGGGAAGGGCATGCCGATCTCGGTCGCGTGCGCCCGGACGTAATCGCGCCCGAGCTCGACCGTGATCTCCGGCAGCTCGTCGCCCGGCTCGACCGTGTCGAACGTCGCGCCGCGGAGGTCGCCGTGCGTCCCGCTCATCGCGACGCCTCGTGCTTCTCGCTGCGCCCGCGCTGCATCATCCGCGAGTCGACGTTGGCCACCATCTCGCCGTGCTGGTTCACCAGGTGCTGGCGGAAGACGACGAACCACATCGAGCCGGAGCGTCCCGTCTTCTCGTAGAGCTCCGTGATCGTCGAGGTGGCGGTGATCACGTCGCCCGGGCGGATCGGCACGCCGAGCTCGATGTCCTTGCCGGCGTCGAAGCCGCCGCGCGTCATCTCGCGCGCCACCTCCATCGGCATGTGCTGGGCGCCGCGCAGCTTGACGACGAAGGTCGGAAACGCGACCAGCCCGCCGTACGGGCCGCGCCGGGCCGCCTCCTCGTCGAGGTAGATCGGGTCGGTCACCCCGAGCGTCCTCGCGTAGGAGACGATCTCGTCCACGGTGATCGGTGGATAGGTGAGGCGGTCGTACTCGCGGCCGATGACGGACCGGTCGATGTCGGCGAATGCCATGCGGGTGTGCTCCGGGTCGCTGCTGGGTCGGTGCGCCGGGACCTTTAGCTGCCGCCGCCTCCGAGCGCACGGGCGACGGCCTCCGGCATCTTGAACGCCGTCCAGCCGCGGTCGCAGTTCAGCACCGCACCGGTCAGCGAGCGCGACAGGTCGCTCGCCAGGAACACCACCAGGTCGGCGATCTCGTCGGGCGTCTGCAGGCCGGTCGCGTGTCCCGCCGCGAAGCCCTCGCGCAGCGCGTCGGTGCCGAAGATCAGAGCGTTCATCGGCGTGTCGACGTAGCCCGGGCTGATCGCGTTGACCCGGATGCCGAGCTTGCCGCAGCCGACCGCCATCGAGCGCGTCAGGCCGGCGACGCCCGCCTTCGACGCGGCGTAGGCGTCGGTGACGCCGAGCGGCAGGTGCGCCATCGACGAGGCCGTGTTGACGATCGCGCCGCCGCCCGCCGCGGCGATGTGCGGGATCGCGTACTTGCTGCACAGGAACACGCTCGTCAGGTTGACGCGCAGCACGCGCTCCCAGACGTCGTCGGCGAGCGCCGCGGTGAAGTTGTCCTCGCCGATCGGCGCGATGCCGGCGTTGTTGTACAGCACGTCGAGCCGCCCGAGGCGCTCGACGGCGCGCGCGATCATCGCCTGCACGCCGGGCGAGCTGCCCGCGTCGCACTCGAGCGCGATCGCCTCCCCGCCGGCAGCCGCGATCTCGCCCGCCACCGCCTCCGCGTTCGCCGCGGCG
>JBFMAS010000249.1:0-14870 GCA_040755575.1 Thermodesulfobacteriota bacterium | reverse complement strand
ACAGGAGCGCCGGAGCGGCCGCGCCCGCGACGATCGCGACGGGCAATCCCGCCAGCGCCAACGCGAAGTCGCGGAGCGACCACGCGATCGTCACCGCCACGACCGCCGTGACGACCGCCGCAGCGACGAGCCGCACCGCCTTGCGCATGCGGCGATCGGGCTATCACGGGGTGCACGGCAGGAGCACGTCGCTTGGCGCTGCCCGGATTCCGACCGCCGGGAAGCACGTCGAGACGGGCTTCGCATCCGCGCGACTTGCTCGTCCGCGGGCGGCGCCTTTCGCGGTCGCGCGCGTGGCCGGCCGCTTGCGATCGACGAATCGGGCGCCGTCGTTCGGGTGAGGTCCCCCGTGGCTCACGAAGCCCAGCAACTCTCCGTGGCTCGCGAAGCCGAGCAGCTCCTGGTGCACGCACTGGCCGGCGACCGAGGCGCCGTGGAGGTCACGGCACGCGACGTCCTGCAGCGCCACGGCGTGCAGTTCCTCTACGAATCCGTGGTGCAGCCGGCCCTCGAGCGAGTCGGGGAGCTCTGGCGCGCGAACCGCATCACGGTCGCCGACGAGCACCTGGCGACCGCGACCGTGCAGGCGGCGATCGCGGGGCTGTACGGCGAGTACCCGTGGCCGCGCCGCGGCGAGCGCAAGGTCCTGGTCGCGTGCGTCGAAGGCGAGCGTCACGACCTCGGCGCACGGATGTTCGCCGACCTCGCCGCGCTCGAGGGCTGGGACGACGTCTACCTCGGCGCCGACGTCCCGCTCGATGCGCTGGTCGCGAAGGTCGTCGAGGCTCGTCCGGCGGTGGTCGCGCTCTCGCTCACGATCGCGTTCCACCTGCCCGCGCTGCGCGCAGCGATCGCGCGCATGCGGACCGTCGCGAGCGCGCCGGGCATCGTGGTCGGCGGTCGCGCCGCGCTCGAGGTGCCCGATCTCGCGGACCTCACGGGCGCCGATGCCGTCGCGCGGAGCGCGTCGCAGGGCGTGGAGGCCATCCGTGCCTGGCGATGAAGCGCTCGCCGAGTGGACTGCCCGGCTGCTGTCCGACGAGCACGGGATCGCGGTCCTCGTCGTCCGCGACGGGATCGTGCGGCACGGCAACCGTGCCGCCGCCGAGCTCCTCGGCGAGCCGCCCTGCGGCATGGAGGTGAGAGCGCTGATCGACGCCGGCAGCTCGGACAAGCTCGCAGCCCTGGTCGGACCGTGCGGGCCGCCCGTCGCGGAGCTGCAGGTCGCGAGGCGCGGCCGGCTTCCGCTTCCGGTACGATTTTTGTGTTTGCCTCTCGGACCGAGCGAGCACGTGCTCGTCGCGGCGGCGCAGGGGCCGGAGTACCGCGGCGACGTCGGCCGCAAGCTCCTCGCGGCGAACGAGGACCTCGTCGCCCTGACGCGCCGGCTCGCGCGGGATGCGGGTGCCGAGCGCTCCGAGCGCCAGGCGTTGCAGCAGCTCGCGAACCTGCGCGAGCTGTTCATCGCGGCCGTCGCGCACGACCTCAGATCGCCGCTGCACGGCATCCTGCTCGCGACCGAGGTGCTGGGCTCGCTGCCGGACGTCTCGGTCGCTCACCTGAGGCGCTACGCGGACCGCGTGGCGCGCTCCGTGCGGCGCATGGCGCAGCTGATCGACAACCTCCTGCTGTCCGCGCGGCTCGAGGCGACCGAGCCGGGGCTCCCGACCGAGCGCCTGCAGCTCGCCGAGATCGCGCGCGAGGCGGTCGACGACCTGCGGCCGCACGCCGAGGCGGCCGGCGTGGGGATCGCGCTACGGGTCCGCGGCGACACGCAGATGCACGGCAGCGGCGTCTGGCTCGGTCAGGTGTTCGCCAACCTGGTGTCGAACGCGATCCGGCACTCGCCGCAGGGCGCCGAGGTCGAGGTCGAGCTCGCGCGCCTCGGGGATCGCATCCGCTGCACGGTCGCGGACCGCGGGCCCGGCGTGCCGCTGGAGGAGAGGGAGCGCGTCTTCGACCGCTTCGTGCAGCACGGCGACCATCGCGGCGCGATCGGCCTCGGCCTGCACGTGTGCAAGCGCGTCGTCGAGCTGCACCGGGGACGCATCCGGGTCGCGGACAACCCCGGGGGCGGCGCGGCGTTCGTCTTCGAGCTGCCCGCGGAGAGCTGAGCGCGCGTCAGCCGCCCGTCGCGGACGCCGCCGGCAGCGCCTGCAGGCCCCACGGCGGCGAGGCGTTCACCAGCACGCCCGGCCGGCACTTCATCTTCACCTGCCGGAACTCGACACCCGGCTTGCTCGCGGTGAGGACGTACTCGCCCGGCGGCACCTGGATCCAGAGCACGCCGCCGTCGTCGCTGGTCTCGCTGCGCGAGCGGTCGGGCAGCACCTGGGAGTTGAAGTAGATCGGGCCGTGCTCCGCCGGCAGCGGCGGGTCGATGGTCACCGTCGCGCCCTCCTCGCCGTGCGCTCCCGGATCGTACAGCGACCTGCCGACGCGCGTCACCGTGGTCGGCATCTGGCACGCGCCCTCCTCGTCGGGGACGACGCCGAGCAGCGCCGCGAGCGCGGCGTAGACGTCGTGCGTCACCGCCTGGAAGGTGAGGCGCTCGATGCCCTCGGGCGGCACGACGTGCGTGCCGGTCTGGATCAGGTGGTAGTCGGGGTGCTCGAGGACCAGCGTCACCTCGGACCCGACCTCGACGCCGTCGAAGGAGAAGTGGCCGTCGCCGCCCGTCACCATGCGACGCTCCGGCTGCTCGAGGATCCACACCTCGGCCCCCTCGATGCGGCGGTCGCCGCCGTTGAAGGGGATCGCGTCGCCGCTCACCGAGGCGACCTGCGGTGCGCCGTCGCCGGCGTCGCCGCACGCGGCGGCGAGCGCGCACAGCGCGGCGAGGACGAGGAGCGGGCGTGACGAGCGAGGCATGGGATCTCCTTGCGACGAGAAGGCGGCGGGCGGGTGAGCCATAGCGCAGCGCGTGCGGCCGTGCAGCACGCCGCGCGAGAGGCGCCCTCACGGCATCAGCGTGTACGCCCAGATCTCCGTCAGCGGCTGCCCGATCCACTCGAGGCGCGCCCGCAGGTCGACCGGCTCGCTGCCGCGGGGCCGCACCTGGAACGTCAAGCGCCACTCGCCCGTCACGCGGTTCTTCACCACCTGCTGCCCGACGAGCTCGGCCTCCTTCTCCGGCCGGATGGAGAGGCTCCCGTGCAGGATCTCGGTCGCCGGGATGAGGTCGATGTTGCCGCCCGCGAAGTCGACCACGAAGCGCTCCGCGTCGCCCTTGGCGCCGTGATCGCGCCGCGTCGCGGTGACGCGCGCCAGCGGCGGGCGGTCCGGGTGGTCGCCGTACCAGCGCAGCCGGTACGCGACGGCGAGCGGCTCGCCCTGCTTCACCGGACGCGCGGGCACCCAGAAGGCGACGACGTTGTCGTTGGTGTCGGACTTGGTCGGGATCTCGACCAGCTCGACGCGCCCCGCGCCCCAGGCTCCGATCGGCTCGATCCACGCGCTCGGCCGCAGCTGCGCCTGCGTCTCGAGGTCCTGGTAGCTCGCGAAGTCGCGATCGCGCTGGATCAGGCCGAAGCCGCGCGGATCGTCCATGTCGAAGCGCGAGATCTGCAGCCGCTCCGGGTTGTCGAGCGGGCGCCACAGCCAGTCGCCCGACGCGAAGTGGATCGAGAGCCCGTCGGAGTCGTGCGCCTCCGGGCGGAAGTCGTCGAACTTCCGCTCCGTGTTCTCGCCGTGGAAGAACATGCTGGTGAGCGGAGCGATGCCGAGCTTCTCGATGTCGCGGCGCGGGAAGAGCTCGGCGTAGACCTCGACGTCGGTCTCCTCGCCGGGGCGCACGACGAAGCCGTAGGCGCCCGCGATCCCCGGGCTGTCGAGCAGCGCGAACACCGTGAGCGATTCCGCGCCCTGCGCCGGCTTCTCGATCCAGAACTCGCGGAAGAACGGGAACTCCTCGCCGCTCGGCTCCGCCGTGTCGATCGCGAGGCCGCGCGCCGAGAGGCCGAACACCTGATCGCGCCCGACGGCGCGGAAGTACGACGCCCCGAGGAAGACGATCACCTCGTCGAAGTAGTCGGAGCTCTTGATCGGCGCGTGCACGCGGAAGCCCGCGTAGCCGAGCGTCTGCGGCACGCGGCTCGCGAACTCGTTGCGCCCGTAGTCGAACTGGCTCGGCAGGAACATCGCCGGCGACACCTCCTCGCCGTCGATGACGCTCACCTTGACCGGGCGATTGTAGAACAGTCCAGGGTGGAAGAACTGCACCTGGAAAGGCAGCTCCTCCTCGCGCCAGGTCGCGTACTCGGGGCGAAAGCGGATGTCGCGCCACTCGTCGTAGCTGATCGCGGCGAGCCAGTCGGGGATCTCGGCGTCGCCGGCGTAGAACGCCTCCCGCGCGAGGTCGCGCGCGCGCGCGACGACGTCGTCCCAGCCGAAGGCCGCCGCGCGCACGGGAGACGCGAGCGCGGCGAGCACGACGAGCACGCCGAGGACGAGAGGCGCGAGCGAAAGCCGGCGCGCGCGCTCCGCGCGGCGCGGGTTCCGTGATACGACGGCGCGAGCGGCGATGAGCGACGCCCTGCGCACCTGCCTGCTCGCCTGCGGTCTCGTCGTCCTCGCCGCGGGCTGCGACGCGGACGACGACGGCGCGGCGACCGTGGTCGACTTCTGGGCGCTCGGCCGCGAGGGCGAGGTCGTCGAGCGGCTCGTGCCCGCCTTCGAGGAGCGCACGCCCGGCGTGCGGGTGCGGGTCCAGCAGATCCCGTGGAGCGCTGCACGCGAGAAGCTGATCACCGCGCTCGTCGCCGGCACGATGCCCGACGTCTTCCAGCTCGGCAGCACCTGGGTCGCCGAGTTCCTCGCGCTCGGCGCGATCGAGCCGCTCGCGGCGCCGCGCTTCCCTGCGCCCGCGGGCGGCGACGACTTCTTCGCCGGCATTCTCGAAGCAAACGTCATCGACGGAACGACTTGGGGCCTCCCATGGTACGTGGATACCCGGGTCCTGTTCTACCGCAGCGACCTTCTTTCCCGCACCGGCTGCCGTGCGCCACGCACCTGGGACGAGTGGCTCGGCTGCATGGAAGCGGTCCGCCGAGAAGCGTCCGGCGATGCGTTCGCAATTCTCTTGCCGCTCACGGAATGGGAGACTCCGGTGATCCTCGCGATGCAGAGCGGTGCGACGCTCCTACGCGACGACGACCAGCGCGGCAACTTCCAAAGCGCCGAGTTCCGCCGCGCCTTCACGCTCTACCTGTCGCTCTTCGAGCGCGGCCTCGCGCCGCGGGGCGGCGAGGCGACGGCGGCGAACGTCTACCAGGGCTTCGCGGAAGGCACGTTCTCGTTCCTCGTGACGGGGCCGTGGAACCTGTCGCAGTTCCGCGAGCGGCTGCCGGCGTCGCTGGCGCGGGCGTGGGCGACGGCGCCGATGCCCGCCCCGGACGGCCGTTGGCCCGGGGTGTCGCTCGCCGGCGGCGCGAGCCTCGCGCTGTGGCGCGGCTCGAAGGTGAAGGACGCGGCGTGGAGGTGGATGCAGTACCTGGTCGAGCCGGCGCAGCAGGCCGAGCTCAACCGGCTCGCGGGCGACCTGCCGGCGCGCGCGAGCGCGTGGCGCGAGCTCGCGCTCGACCGGGGCGAGCACACGAGCGCCTTCTGGCTGCAGCTCCAGCACGTGCGGCCGACGCCGCGCATCCCGGAATGGGAGCGCATCGCCGCGGAGATCGGGCGGCGTGCCGAGGCGGCGATCCGCGGCGTCGAGACGGTCGACCAGGCGCTCGCCGCGCTCGACGAGAACGTCGACCGCATCCTCGCGAAGCGCCGCTGGCTGCGCGCGCGCGCGGCGCGCGAGCGCGCGGGAGACGCGCCGTGACCGAGCTCCGCAGCCGCGCGCCGTACGTGCTGGTCGCGCCCGCGCTGCTCGCGATCGGCGCGTTCTTCTTCGTGCCGATCCTGGCCGCGCTCGCCCTCAGCGCGACCGACTTCGACCTCTACGCGCTCGCCGACCCGGACAACCTGCGCGTCGTCGGGCTCGACAACTACGCGCGGCTGCTCGCCGACCCGGTGTTCCGCACCGCGCTCGCCAACACGACGTACTTCGTCGTCGTCGCGGCGCCGCTGTCGATCGCGGTGTCGCTCGGGGCGGCGCTGCTCGTGAGCGCCCGCCTGACGCGCTTCCCGTCGCTGTTCCGCACCGTGTTCTTCCTGCCGGTGGTGACGACGCTGGTCGCGGCCGCGGTCGTGTGGCGCTACCTCTACCACCCGCGCCTCGGCCTGCTGAACCGCGCGCTCGCCTGGCTGGGCATCGCGCCGATCGACTGGCTCGGCGACCCCGCCTGGGCGATGCCGGCGATCATCCTGATGTCGGTGTGGAAGAACTTCGGCTTCAACATGGTGATCTTCGTCGCCGGGCTGCAGAGCATCCCGACGCGGCTCTACGAGGCGGCGAGCATCGACGGCGCGGGACCCGTCGCACGCTTCCTGCACGTCACCGCGCCGATGCTCGCGCCGACCTTCACGTTCGTCGCGCTGATGACGATGATCGGCGACTTCCAGCTCTTCTCGGAGCCCTACGTGATGACGCAGGGTGGGCCGGGCGACGCGACGCTGAGCGTCGTGCTGCTGATGTACCGCGAGGGCTTCCGCTGGTGGAACCTCGGCTACGCGGCGGCGACCGCGTTCGTGCTGTTCATCATCATCCTGGTCTTGACGAGCGTCGCGCTCGCGCTGCGCAAGCGCGCAGCCGGCGCGGCCGAGGGCGCCGCCGCGACCAATGCTGGGGCCGGCGCGGCGACCGCCGGGGCGGGCGCGTGAGGCGGCTCGTGCCGGCGATCGCGCTGCACGCGGTGCTGCTCGCGGCGGCGGCGGCGACGCTGCTGCCGCTGCTCTGGATGGTGTCGGTGTCGCTCATGCCCGCGGGCGAGGCCGCGGCGGCCCGTCTCGTGCCGGCACAGCCGACGCTCGAGCACTACCGGACCCTGTTCGCGCGCCTCGACGTCGCCCGGCACGCGGCGAACAGCGCGCTGCTCGCGACCGCGGTCACGGCGATCTCGCTGCTGGTGAACGCGATGGCGGGCTACGCGTTCGCGAAGCTGCAGTTCGTCGGTCGCGACGCGGTGTTCCGCGTGCTGATCGCGGCGCTCGTCATCCCGGCGCAGGTCGGCATGCTGCCGCTGTTCCTGATGCTCAAGGAGATGGGCCTGATCAACACGTATGCCGGCGTGATCGTGCCCGGCCTCGCCAGCATCTTCGGGATCTTCCTCGTAAGGCAGTACGTCCTGTCGATCCCGGAGAGCGTGCTCGACGCAGCCCGCATCGACGGTGCATCGGAGCTGCGCATCTTCTGGTCTATCGGGCTGCCGGCCGCGCGCCCGATCCTGATCACGCTCGGCATCTTCACCTTCATGGGCGCCTGGAACGACTTCCTGTGGCCGCTCATCGTTTTGAGCGAGGAGTCGATGTTCACTCTACCGGTGGCGCTCGCCAACCTGCTCGGCGAGCATGCGCCGGACGTGGAGCTGATGATGGCGGGTGCGGTCGTGACGGTGCTGCCGATGGTCGCGCTCTTCCTCGCCCTGCAGAGGTACTACGTCGCGGGCGTGGTCGGCGGCAGCGTGAAGGGGTAGGCGTTGAGAGCGAGGATTGCGCTCGTGGTCGCCCTCCTGCTGGCGCTCGGCTCGACCGCGCGCGGCCAGGAGACGCAGCTCGACGGCTTCGAGAGCCTCGCGTCGTGGAGCGCGAGCGCCTCGCCCGGCGCGACCGTCGAGGTCGGCCTCGACGCGGGCGTCGAGGGGCAGGCGATGCGGGTCGACTTCGACCTCGGCACGGGCGGCTTCGTCATCCTGCGCAAGCAGGTGAACGTCGACCTGCCCGGGAACTACGTGTTCTCCTTCCAGATCCGCGGCGAGGCGCCGCCGAACGACGTCCAGCTCAAGCTCGTCGATCCGCAGGGCGACGACGTCTGGTGGATGGTCGAGCCGGACTTCGAGTTCCCCGCGCAGTGGCAGCGCTTCGTCGCGCGCAAGTCGCGGCTCGCGTTCGCCTGGGGCTCCTCGCAGGGCAAGCCGCTGCGGCGCGTGGGCTTCATCGAGATCGCGATCTCCTCGGGCTCCGGCGGCAAGGGCTCGGTGTGGATCGACGACCTGCGCTTCGGCAAGCGGCCCGAGCGGCCGCGCACGCCGCCGAAGCCGCGCGTCACCGCGTCGACGTCGATCGAGGGCCACCCGCCCGACGGCGTGCTCGACAACGACCCGCTGACGAGCTGGCACAGCGGCTCGGTCGCGGAGCAGCAGTGGCTGCTGCTCGACTTCCGCGCGCCGCGCGAGCTCGGCGGGCTGATCGTCGACTGGGACCGCGAGGACTTCCCGATCGTCTACCGCGTCGAGCTGTCCGACGACGGCGAGACCTGGACGACCGCGTATCGCAGCGAGACCGGCACCGGCCGGCGCGCCTACGTCTACCTGCGCGACGCCGAGACGCGCTACCTGCGTCTCGCCCTCGAGCAGAGCAGCCGCAAGCAGGGCTACGGCATCCGCGGCATCGCGATCCAGCCGGTCTCGTTCTCGGCGACGCCGAACCAGTTCTTCGAGGCGATCGCGCTCGAGGCGGTGCCCGGCTTCTTCCCGAAGTACCTCGGCGGCCACCAGACGTACTGGACGGTCGTCGGCGTGCCGGGCGACCCGTACGAGGCGCTGATCAACGAGGAAGGGATGGTCGAGGTCGACCAGGGAGCGTTCTCGATCGAGCCCTTCCTGTTCAACGACGGCGAGCTCGTCACCTGGCAGGCGGTCGAGACGAGCCAGCGGCTCGAGGACGGCTACCTGCCGATCCCGACGGTGAGCTGGCGCCATCCGCGCGTCGGGCTCGACGTCACGCCGCTCGCGGTGGGCCAGCCGGGCAGCTCGCTGCTGCTGGTGCGCTACCGCGTCACGAACCTGTCCTCGACGCGCCAGGACATCCTGCTGTTCGCCGCCCTCCGGCCGTTCCAGGTGCTGCCGCCGTGGCAGTCGCTCAACATGGTCGGCGGCGTGACGCGGATCCGCCAGATCACCTCGGACGAGCGGACCGCCGTCGTCAATCAAAACCGGCGTGTCGTCTCGCTGACGCCGGCCGAGCGCTTCGGCGCCGCGACCTTCGAGGAGGACCTGCTGTCGACCTACCTGCTGAGCGGCCGCATCCCGTCGCGTCCCGCGGTCGAGGACCCCTTCGGCTACGCATCGGGCGCGTTCGAGTACCGGCTGTCGCTCGAGCCGGAGGGGCACGCGGACGTCGTGCTCGCCGTGCCGTGGCCGGGCGCAGCGCCGCCCGCGCTCGAGCCGGGGCTCGGCCCGGCGGAGCTCTTCGAGCAGCGGCTCGAGGAGGTGGCGAGCACCTGGCGGCGCAACCTCGGGCGGGTCGAGCTCGAGGTGCCGCCGGGCGAGGAGCGGATCGCCCGCGCCGTCAAGTCGACGCTCGCCTACATCGAGGTGAACCGCGACGGGCCGGCGATCCAGCCCGGCTCGCGCAACTACGCGCGCTCGTGGATCCGCGACGGCGCCTTCACCGCCAGCGCGCTGCTCGACTTCGGCGCGCGCACCGAGGTGCGCGGGTTCCTGCGCTGGTTCGCGGACCACCAGTTCGACGACGGACGCATCCCGTGCTGCATCGACCGCCGCGGCGCCGACCGCGTGCCGGAGAACGACAGCAACGGCGAGTTCCTGTTCACGCTCGCCGAGTACTACCGCTACGCGCGCGATCCGGGCTTCGTCTACGAGATGTGGCCCGTCGTGCTGCGCGCGGTCGACTTCATCGCGGCGCAGCGCGCGACGCGTCTCACCGAGGAGTATCAGAAGGAGGACAGGATCGCGTTCCGCGGCCTCATGCCCGAGTCGATCAGCCACGAGGGCTACGCCGGCCACCCGGTGCACGCGTACTGGGACGACTTCTTCACCATGCGGGGGCTGAAGGACGCCGTCGAGCTCGCGCTCGCGATCGGCGACGACGAGCGCGCCCGCAGCTTCGCGGAGCTGCGCGACGCGTTCCGCGCCGACCTCTATGCCTCGCTCGAGCGGACGATCGCACGGCACGACCTCGACTACATCCCCGGCTCGGTGGAGCTCGGCGACTTCGACGCCACGTCGACCGCCGCGGCGATCACGCCGTGCGACGAGCTCGACAGCCTGCCGCCGGACCTGCTCGCCAAGACCTTCGACCGCTACCTCGCCTACGTCCGCGATCGCGCGAGCCGTCCGCCCGACGACGAGGGCTACACGCCGTACGAGTTCCGCAACGTCGCGGCGCTGATCATCATGGGCAGGCGCGACGACGCCTGGGAGCTGCTCGAGCTGCTGCTCGCCGACCGCCGCCCGGAGGCATGGAACCAGTGGGCCGAGGTGGTCTGGCGCGACCCGACGACGCCCCGCTTCATCGGCGACATGCCGCACACCTGGGTCGGCTCGAGCTTCATGCGCGCCGTGCGGACGATGTACGCGTACGAGCACGAGGCCGAAGCGTCGCTGGTGCTCGCGGCCGGCCTGCCGCTCTCCTGGCTCGTCGAGGGACGCGGCGTCGGCGTCAAGCGCCTGCCGACGCATCACGGCGTGCTGCACTACACGCTTCGCCGCGACGGCGCGAACGCGATGCTGTTCCACCTGTCGGGCGATCTCATCGTGCCGGCGGGCGGCATCGTGCTCGATCCGCCGCTGCCGGCGCCGATCGCTGCGGTCACGATCGACGGCGAGCCGCAGACGGTGCCGCCCGACGGCCGAGTCGTCGTGCGCCGGGTCCCGGCCGCCGTCCGCGTCGAGTGGGCGTCGCCGGTCGCGGACGCGCCGCAGCCGGAAACGGAGTAGCGCGGCGATGGCGCGGCGCACGAAGCGAGCGGGCGACGGCGCCGTGCGCAGGGTGCGCGTCGAGCTGGGCGGCCGAGATTCGCACACGGTGCGGAGGATGAAGCCTTGAGCCTTCGGCGCGCCCTGCGCATGGTTCGCGTGCGCGGCAGGTGCTCGCCGGCGAGCGCGCAAACGGCGCGCGAGCGCTTCGTCGACGCGGCGATGCGCCGCTACCTCGAGGCGCATCCCGACGACGCCTACGCGAGCAAGTCGTATCCACTGGACGTCAGACGGCTCGGCCGCACGATCGACTGGCTGCTCGAGCTCGGATTCACCGGGCGAAGGGTACTCGAGCTCGGCGGCTACGGCGTCGCGTCCTACGTCGTCGAGCAGGCGCTTCCGGAGAACGAGTACGTCCGCGTCGCGACCGACCTCCGCGAGCCGTTGCCGCTACCGGACGACTCGT
Source organism: Thermodesulfobacteriota bacterium (assembly GCA_040755575.1). GTDB lineage: Bacteria > Desulfobacterota > Binatia > UBA12015 > UBA12015 > DATCMB01. The sequence goes on along the minus strand of JBFMAS010000249.1, from coordinate 3,647 downwards.
TCGACCTGGTGCTCGCCATGGAGGTGATCGAGCACGTCGCCGATCTGGACTACGCGCACGACAGTCCTGTCCGGCGTGCGCCATTGCCTGCGCGAGGTGAGGCGCGTCCTGCGTCCGGGCGGATCAATGTTCTTGACGACTCCGAACGCGTGCAGCCTGCTGGTGATCGAGCGCGCGTTGCGTCTCGAGCCGCCCTGGCAATACCCGTTCCATTTCCGGGAGTTCACGCCGGCGGAGATCCAGATCCTGGTCGAAGAGGCTGGGCTGCACGTGCGTCGCTTCTCGACCGAGTACGTGTGGACCGATCCGCGCGGAGCGTCGGCGCTGAGGTTGTTCCTTCGCACCCGGCGTCTCGACGTCGCGTCGCGCGGTGACGACATGTTCCTCGTCGCGCAGAAGACCGGGAGCCTGCCAAGTCCGCGCGGAACCCTCGCCTTGCCGGTGTGACGAGCGATCAGCTCGTCGCAGCTGCGTCGAGCGCGCTGCCGTCCGCGCGGAAGACGTGCAGCGCCTCCGCCGGCACCGCGAGAGGCAGCTCCTGGTCGCGCTCGAGCTCGCGCAGGCCGGGCAGGCGCGCGGTCAGGCGCGGCGCGTCGCCGTGGCCGTCGCCGGCGGCGCGCAGGCGAACGTGCGCCAGCGTCTCGTGGCCGAGCCACTCGACGTGCTCGACGACCGTCGCGAGCGCGCTCGCGTCGCGCCCGTCCGGGGCGTCGAGGAACGCCTCCGGGCGGACGCCGACGGTCACCTCGCGCAGCGCCTCGCCCGCGATCCGTGACGCGAGCTCAGGCGGCGGTCGGAGGTCCTGCCCCGCGACGCCGAGCGCGATCCGGTCGCCGTCGCGCACGCGCACCGTCGCCGCGAGCAGGTTCATCGGCGGGTTGCCGATGAAGGCCGCGACGAAGGCGTCCGCCGGGTGCTCGTAGAGCTCGCGCGGCGGCGCGACCTGCAGCACCTTGCCGGCGCGCAGCACCGCGACCCGCTGCCCGAGCGTCATCGCCTCGGTCTGGTCGTGCGTCACGTAGAGCATGGTCGTCGCCATGCGGCGCTGCAGCTCCGCGATCTCGGCACGCACCTCGACGCGCAGCTTGGCGTCGAGGTTCGACAGCGGCTCGTCGAGCAGGAAGACGGTGGGCTCGCGCACCAGCGCGCGCCCCATCGCGACCCGCTGCTGCTGGCCGCCCGAGAGCTGGCGCGGCAGGCGGTCGAGCAGCGCGCCGATGTCGAGCACCTCCGCGGCCCACGCGACGCGCTTCTCGACGTCCGCGCGCGCCATCCCCCGCATGCGCAGCGGGAACTCGAGGTTGCCGCGTACCGTCTTGTGCGGGTAGAGCGCGTAGTCCTGGAACACCATGGCGACGTTGCGCTCGCGCGGCGTCAGGTCGTTCGCGACGCGCCCGCCGATGCGCAGCGTGCCGCGCGTCGGCCGCTCGAGGCCCGCGACCAGGCGCAGCAGCGTCGACTTGCCGCAGCCCGACGGCCCGACCAGCACGATCAGCTCGCCGTCCGCGATCTCGAGGTCGAGGTCGACGATCGCGCGCGTCCCGCCCGGATAGGTCTTGTCGACGTGCTCGAACGCGACGCTCGCCATCGGCCGCTCAGGGGAAGAACGACTCGTCCGCGATCAGCGGCAGGGCGCGCGCGACGATCCCGTCGGAGGCGAAGTGGCGCTGCAGCGCGCCGCCGGTCAGGTGGTTCGCGAGCGCGATGAACAGCATCGACTGGTCGACCGCCAGGTAGCGGTAGGCGACCTCGCGCGTCGTCGGATCGACCGCGTCGTAGAGGCCGTACTCGCCGTACATCGGGTACTCGTCGGCGAAGCGGCGCAGCGCCGCCGCGGCCTCGGCGGGCCGTACCGCGAGCGCCAGCGCCGCGGCGTGCGGCGTCAGCGCGCCGGCGCGGTAGCCGCGCGCGCCGAGCACGCGCGCGCCGTACTCGAGGTAGCCGTCCGAGTCCGGCGAGGCGCTCGGCGACAGGCCCCACGTCGGGTAGCGCAGCTCGGTCGCGGCGTAGCGCTCCTGCACGGCCGCGTGCACGCGACCGTTCTCGCCGAGGCTCCGCGGCGCGTAGCGCAGCTCGTCGAGCACCAGCGTCGGCATCAAGGCCTCGAACATGCTGCCGCCCCACGACGGCACGTAGCGGAAGCCGCCCCACTCGTAGAGCCCGGTGAGCACGTCGCGTCCCTGCACGCTGACGCGGCGGACGTCGCGCGGCTCGAGGGTCTGCCCCTCGCACGAGCGCGGAAAGATGCGCGCCATGCGGAACCACGCGTCCTCTGGCACGTCGCCCTTGCCGATCGCGAGCAGCACGCCGAGCCGCGCCTCGGTGAACAGCACGCCGTAGTGGTAGCGCGACAGCACCTCGCGGTTGACGTAGTAGCCGTGCGAGATCTGGCCGAGCTTGCGGTCGTAGAAGAAGCCGAAGTCCATGCGATCGACGAGCTTCGTCGCGCGCTCCGCGACCTCGGGCAGCGCGCGGCGCGCGACGACGAGGCCGGTCGTCAGCCACGCGAGGTCGACGAACGACAGGAAGTTGCTCGTGCGCTCGAGCGACGTCGTGTCGTAGAAGTTGAAGAAGTAGCCGCGGTGGGTCTCGAGCCGGTCGAGCGTGTCGAGGATCCGCGACGTGCGCGCGACGGCCTCCTCGCGCGACAGCATGCCGAGCTCCTGCGCCCCGACGATCGCGACCAGGCCCAGGCCGATGTTGGTGACGTTGGTGTAGTCGCCGACGTGCGTGCCGTCCCCGGCACGCTCCCCGGCGCCCTCCCCGAGGGCGACCTGCCTGACGGACGGCGCGCCCGCAGGGCGACCGACGGCGACGTTGTCGACCGGCAGGCCGTTCTCGCGGTCGGACAGCGCGTCGAGGCCGCGCCAGGCGTCGCGCGCGAGGCGCTCGAGGAACGCGCGCTCGCCGCTCGGCAGCTCGTTGCGCTCGACCAGCAGCCGCGCGGGCCAGCCGCGCAGCCGCGCGCGGATCAGCGGCCGCGCTGCCTCCTTGCCGCCGACCGACTGCTCCCAGGCGCGCTTGCGCTGCGCGACGACCGGGATCTCGTGCCACGCGGCGGCGCCGTCGACGTAGCTGCCCGTGAACTGCACCGGACAGGGCTCGGTCGGACGCGGGGCGTCCGCGGGCACGCCCGTCGGCGCGGGCTCGGGGCCGCCACCCGTCTCCGCGCCGACCCCGGCGACGAGGACCGGCAACGCGGCGAGGACGAGCGAGAGAAGGAGAGGCCGGGGAACGCGCAACGCGGCCGATGATGCCATCCGAAGGCCATCGCCGCCACCGGCGACCGAGCGGACCTGTGCCTTTGCGGGCCGATCAGGCGCGCTGCAGGGTCGCCCGCCCGAGTGCGCGGCGCGGCGGGCCGAACAGCACGGCTCCCGTGCGCGCGTCGAACGCGGCGTGGTGGCATGGGCACTCGAGACGTGCGCGCTCGGCGGACCACACGACCGGGCAGCCCAGGTGCGGACAGCGGCGGTCGAAGCCGACGAGCGTCGACGCGTCGACCCGCACGACCAGCGCCTCGCGCCCGTCGGCGGCCGCGACCGCGCGCGCCTCGCCGACTGCGAGCGACGCCGCGTCGCCCTCCGGTACGACGAGAGACGCCTCGCCGCGCCGCTCGAGGGCGCGCGCCGCGAGCTCGCCGCCGA
>JBFMAS010000248.1:0-3166 GCA_040755575.1 Thermodesulfobacteriota bacterium | reverse complement strand
GCCGCGGCGGCGAGCGCGGGCGGGGTCGCGTCCGGCAGCGAGAGCACCGCGGGTGCCCTCGCGCCGCCTCCGCACTCCGGCTCGCCGGCGGCGCTCTTCGAGTCCCTGCGGCTCGAGCGCACCGGCGACGGCGGCGTGCGCATCGAGGCGCCGGCCGAGGTTGCCGGATCGTTGATCGCCTTGTTCGACGGCATGGCCAAGCTGCTCGCGGCCGCAACGCACGGGTCCTGAGCCGGCGCGCGTGCCTCCTCGAGCGGGCGTCGCCTCTGCGCAGACCTCCAGCGAGCGCACCGCCGCGCTACCGGCGACCGGCCGACCCCGAGATGGCCACCAGGTCGACGTGGTTGCGCCCTCGACGGCGAACCGCGCGCGCCAGGCGTCGTCCAGCCTTGGGGCCACGCCCGCGCAGGTACTCGTCGATCTCGAACAGCTCGTATCCGAGGAGCGCGAGCCCCTCGAGCAGCTCCACGCCCGCCCGCCGCGAGATGTCCGCGATCGCCGCGGGGGAGTACTCGAACAGGAGCGTCGGCCTGAACCGCTCGATCGCCTGCTGCATGCCGTCAAGCACCAGGCCTTCGGCGCCCTCCACGTCGATCTTCACGAAATCCAAGCGCTCGCCGCGAAACACGTCGTCGAACCTGCGCACCGGTACGCGATACCGCGCACCTTCCCAGCGACGTCCGTCGCGAAGGAGGTGGAACGATCCACTGTTGCGGCGCTCCCATTGGATGAGCTCCGCCTCTCCATTGCGCTCACCCAGCGCCAGGGGAAACAGCGCCACGTTGGTGAGCTCGTTGAGCGCAAGGCTTCTCTCGAGCAGCGCACGGTTGTGCTCGATCGGCTCGAACGCCAGCACCCGACCGGTCGGGCCGACGCATCTGGCAGCGAGGATGGTGAAGAAGCCGACGTTGGCCCCCACGTCGGCCACCACCTGCCCGGGACGGACCAATCTTCGCACGAGGGACACGGCGGCGGGCTCGTAGATGCCATCGCGGATTGCCCGACCGATGACGAGGTCGTTGCGGTCGATCACGAGGCTGCAGCCGTGCGCCGCGACGACCTCCTCTTCGAAGGGCCGGCGCTCGTAGTCGACGTGCTCTCCGGGCGTTCCGCGGCCGAGCTGGAACTCTTCGCTCGTGAGCAGGGCGTTCGACAAGCCTTCCAGCGACAGCTCACCCCGTCGCATCGCGGCTACGTAGTGGACCCAGCCGTCGGCGTCCGGGTTGCGCAGCAGGATGACCCGGTAGCCGAAGAACAGGTCGAGCAGGCCGACCCCCGTGAAGCGAAAGACGGTGCGCAGGAGTGCCAGCGCGGCAAGCGCCAGACCTCGTTTCAGCTCGAACGCGATCGCCATCCGCCGTCACCTGGCGGCAGGATGTATCACGACTCGACCGATCTGGACGTACGTGCGTGGCGCGGCGGCCGCGCTTCCGGCAAGAGAGAGCAGACCGATGGCGAGCAGGGCGAATCCTCCGAGCTTCGCCGAGAAGCCCCCGTCGGTGTTGGCGGATGGGGGCGTTGCGGGCACGAAGGGAGCGGAGAGTCTCGGTGTCGGTCGGGGGCCCTGTGGAGGGCGAGTCGTACGGCCGCCGGCAGACTTTGGCCAAGACGCGATCTTTCGCCCGCTACGACGGGCCGTGGGGTGAGCCATGACACGCCAATGTGACGCCTTCGACGACCTGCCGCGGCCCGAGCTCCTGCGCGTCGCGCTCGAGACCATGCACGTCGGCCACCTCCTCGATCGCGCGCTCATGCCGCAGCTCTACTTCGCGACCGAGAGCTTCGACGCGGTCGACCAGGTGGCGATCGACGAGTGGATGGGCGCGAGCCCGGTCTACACCGGCCGGATGCGGCGGCTCATGAGGATCGAGGGCGATGCGGTGCCCGCGATCGTCAAGGCGCTGCAGCTCGATTGCGGCTTCCCGCACCAGTACATGGACGTCGGCTGGACGATGGTCGACGACCTCCGCTGCGAGTTCTTCCTGCGGCATTGCAGCGTGCTGCTCGACGTGGAGCCGTACGGCGAGGAGCGCGTCCGCGGCATGTGCCACACGATCGAGGACCCGACCTTCGACGCGACGGCGTACGCGACCAACCCGTGCGCGCGCATCCGGCCCATCCACCGTCCGCCGCGCGCGCCGGCCGACCGGCTGCCGCACTGCCACTGGACGATCGAGATCGATCCGGCCAACGAGCCCGTCGGCCCGGCGAAGAACACGCGCGCGGTCGCAGCGCTGCCCCTCGCACGCATCGAGAACGTGCGGGCCGCCGAGCGCGACACCGGCTGGACGGACTACGCGCGCGACGTCGAGCCGGAGTTCAAGCTCGGGCTGCTGTCGAGCGCGACGCTCGCCGCCGTCGCGCGCGAGTTCCAGATCCAGGCGCACCTGCTGTCGTGCTCGGCGGAGATGGCGCTCGTCGAGCGCGTCGGAGCGGACGCGCGGCGTCCTGCTCGCGCAGTGGGGTGCGGTCGGGTGGCGCGCGGGTGAGCGTCTCGCCGCCGCGCTCGGCGTCGCGGGAGGCGGCGCCGCTGCGGTCGCGAAGGTGCTGCGCCTGGTCGCCACGCTGCCACCCGGCTTCTCGCGCGACGTGACCGTCCGCGGCGAGGCGGTGCACCTGAGGCTCGAGCCGCGGAGTGCCGAGCTGCTCGACGGCGCGCACCCGGGCTGGCTCGGCGTCGCCGCACGCGGCGAGGGCCTCGGCTTCGAGACGGCGGCGCAGGGGGCCGATCCGCGCGCACGGCTCGAGTCGGTCGCGCTGCGCGACGGCGCCATCGAGGCGGAGATCAGCGTCCGGGCGGCGGCCGAGCCCGCGCCGATGCCTAAGGCGGCACAGCTCATGAGCGTGAGCAGCGCGACGACGTTCCGCTTCGACACCAGCGCGGCGCGGCTCGGGAGCTGAACGGGACGCCCCCGCGCACGGCGCTCACCGGTGCGTCCGATGCCGCCCGACCGCCCACCCACCGCACCGCCGCGTGCCTACCCGATCGTCGTCGACGCCGGCGTGACGCCCGCCGGCCTCGCGTACGCGATCCGCGCCACCGAGCCCGAAGGGACGACGCACGTCGCGTCGTGCGAGGACGCAGCGCGCGCGTGGCTCGAGCCGGGCATCAAGCTGGTCGTTCGGCGCTGAGCGCCGGCGCCGCGCAGGTCCTCCCCGCGCGGCG
>JBFMAS010000247.1:0-10388 GCA_040755575.1 Thermodesulfobacteriota bacterium | reverse complement strand
GCTCGTGCGCCGTCCTCGAAGAACATCCCGGCGGCGCCGCGTGCGATGCCCATCTCGTGCACCAGCGCGGCGAGCCCCTGCGAGAGCGCTTCCCTCTGCCGTGCCGGGATGCGCGCGAGCGCGGCCAGCAGGCGCGCCTGGGCCGGCTCCGGCACGCGGCGCAGCAGGGCGCGCCCCTTCGCGGTCAGGGCGACGTCGGTGCGCCGGCGGTCGTCCTCGGCGCGGCCGCGCGCCACCAGCCCGGCGTCCGCGAGCCGCGCGACCACCACCGAGACCGAGCTCTGGTGGGTGAAGGTGCGCTCCGCGAGCTCGTTCACCGACATCGCTCCCTCGCGCCCGAGGAGGTGCAGCACGAAGATCTGCGCCGCGCTGACGCCGTGCCGCCGCTCGGCCGCGCGTGCCGTGAGGCGCAGCTCCCGGACGATCCATCGCAGCGCCTCGAGGATCGACCGCGTGTCGCGCTCCTCGCGGTCGCGAGCGGTCTTGCCGGCAGGCTGCAATTGCATGGGAACCCATGCGATGTACGAGACGCGCTGGCGCTTCGCAACCGGCCAACCGTTTGCACTGCCGCGTGCGCGCTGATGTCGTCGCACGAGGAGGACACATGTCTGCGCACTTTCACGACCCGGACGACCTGAAGCGGCTGCGCGAGATGAAGCAGCTCGCGCCCGCCGAGTACGACGCGTGGGTCGGGCTCGAGAAGACGGTCGGGCGCGAGGACGGGGCGATCCCGCGCAAGTACCGGGAGCTGATGGCGATCGCGGTCGCGCTCACCACCCAGTGCCCGTACTGCATCGAGGCGCACGCCCGCGCGGCGAAGAAGGCGGGCGCGACGCGCGAGGAGGTCGCCGAGGCGGCGTTCGTCGCCGCCGCGCTGCGCGCCGGCGCCGCGGCGACGCACGGCACGATGGCGCTCAAGCTGTTCGACGGCGCTTGACGCGCGCCGGACGCCGAGCCGTCAGCTCGGCGCGGGTAGATCGAGCAGCCGCGCGAGACCCTGCGTGCAGATGTTGTTGCGCTCGAAGTCCTCCGGCGTCGGCAGGTTCGCCGCGCGCGTCAGCGCGGCGATGCGGATCATGATGATCGCGAAGCGGAAGGCGGCGAAGGTCTCGTAGTAGTGCAGGTGGCGCACCTTGCGCCCCATCTTCTCCTCGTAGCGCGCGACCGTCTCCTCGCGCGACGGGAAGCCGTCCAGGCGCGGCACGCCGATGCCGTCGGAGTGGTGCCAGTCGAGGAACAGCCACCAGCCGAGGTCCTGCTCGGGGTTGCCCAGGGTCACCATCTCCCAGTCGAGCACGGCGACGCAGCGGTCGCGGTGGAAGATCATGTTGCCGATCCGTGCGTCGCCCCAGCAGAGCGCGACCGGCTCGTCGGCGGGCTGGTTCCGGAGCAGCCACTCGAGCGCGGGCTCGACGGTCGGCTGCGGGCGTCCCTCGGCCGCCCACTCGAGGTACTTTTTGTAGTACGCGAGCTGCTGCGCGAGCGGCGTCGCGCCGCGCTCGGGGTGGTCGAGGAAGCCGAAGCCGAGCGCCCGCCAGTCGAGCTTGTGCACGCGGGTCAGCTTGTCGAGGCCGTCCCACCACAGCGCGGCCCGGCTCGCGGGCGTCATCTCCACGCACGGACCGGCGACGTGGTAGGTCGGGTGGTCGGGCGGCACGATGCCCTCGATGCGGTCCATGACGTAGAAGCTCGCGCCGAGCACGTCGGGCACCTCCTCGAACCAGCGCATCGTCGGCACCGGCACGTCGGTCGGCGCGAGGCGCTGCATGACGTCGTACTGCTGGCGCAGGTCGTACTCCGGGAAGACCTGCGCGTGCGGCCGCACGCGGATCACGAGCGGCTCGACCCGGCTGTCGCCGTTCAGGCGGTAGGACAGGTCGCACAGCAGCGTCTCGTTCGAAAACCCCATGCCGGGCGAGAGCAGGTTCTCGACCGAGACGTCGCGCGCGCCGGGCAGGACGCGCGCGAAGTAGGCGGTGAGCCGCTCGCGTGCGAGCTCGAGGTCGCGTTGATCGCCGATCGCCATCTGTATCCTCCGAACTCGACGTCGCTAGCACATCGCCCGCGCGCGAGGCGACCGCCCACGCCGCTTGCCAGCGCTGCCGCGACCGGCGATGCTCGCCGCGTGGCGACCTACGTCGACGTCGAGCAGGCGCGCTCGCTGCCCGGGCTCCGGCTGGTGCTGACCGCGGGCGTACCCGGTCCGTGGAGCGAGGCGGCGAAGGGCATCCTGCACGTGAAGCGCCTGCCGGTGACGCTGGTGCGTCAGGAGCTCGGCGGCGAGAACCAGGCGCTGCGGGAATGGACCGGACAGACCAGCGCACCCGTCGCGGCGTGGCAGGAGGAGCGGCCGCGGACGACGTCGGTCGAGATCCTGTTCCTCGCCGAGCGCCTGGCGCCCGATCCGCCGCTGGTGCCGTGCGACCCCGAGCAGCGAGCGCACATGTTCGGTCTCTGCCACGAGATCATCGGCGAGCAGGGCTTCGGCTGGAGCCGCCGGCTGATGCTGCTGCACACGACGCTCACCTACGCGGGCGGAGCGGCGCCGGACGGCATCAGGCGCATGGCGGCCAAGTACGGCTACTCGCCGGAGGCCGCGGCCGCGGCACCGGCACGCGCGGCGGAGGTCCTGCGCCTGCTCGCGGCGCAGCTCGCGCGCCAGCGCGCCGCCGGCAGCCGCTTCCTGATCGGCGATCGGCTCTCGGCGCTCGACGTCTACTGGGCGACGTTCGCCGTGCTCGTCGCGCCGCTGCCGGAAGAGCTGTGCCCGATGCCGCCGGCCATCCGCTCCGTCTACCAGAGCGACGACCCGGTCGTGCGCTCGGCCCTCGACCCCGCCCTGCTCGAGCACCGCGACTTCGTTTACCGCGAGTACCTCGAGCTGCCCGTCGACTGCCGCGACGACGCCACCCGGGCATAGCCTGAACGGGCGATCGTTCCTACGTCTTCGCTAGCCTAGCCCTGCGTCCGAGCTCGATTCCCGACAGCAACGATCGCGTCGAGCTTCTCTTCGATCTCGGCGTCGATCCCGTCCGCGGGAACATGCGAGGCGAGGACGTGGTAGTCGGTCTTGCGCATCAAGTTCGGCAGCTTCAGCCGTTCGAAGAAGTTCTTGAACAGAGGATCGAGGAACTCGTCGCTGACTTTGAGATCTGGTCCCCATGGGGCGGGACGACCGAGCGCGGCGAGCGCCGACTCGATCTCTTGGATCGCGGTTTCCATCGCATTGCGCCACGCAACGCCGAACAGGTCACCTTGTTGCTCACTCCCGAGCGCTTGCGCGTAGGCGAGCAGGGTTTCACGGGTGCACACGTAGTTCTCGAGCTCCCGTCGGCGCCAGGCCAACTGCTGGAGATACGGATCGCTCGGCGGCGCCTGCTCGAGCCGATCATAGATCGCGATCCCGCCGAGGTCCTGCCTTGCCTCGCGAAGTCCGTAGAAGTGCGCCTGAGCTTTGCGCGGCTGATTCGCGACATAATGCACGAAGGGCCGTTCTAGAAGTTGTTGCGCTCGGTGGTTGAGCCTTTTGGCGAACGCACGAAGCACTGCGAGGTCAGTGGCGCCCTCGAGGTACAGGACCCAGCCAACTTCCTCTGCCTGGTAGTAGTGCTCGAAGCCGATTTCCTTCAGCGCCTTCAGCACCTGGCTGCCGCGGTCATCGATCCGATGCGGTTTGCCCACGAACGCGACCACGAGATCGCGGTCGGCCGCCTCGTTGAGGATAACCTCGGAATGGCTCGCAGCGATGATCTGGCTGCCGGTTTGCTCGGCCGTATCGGCGAGCACCTGGTAGATCTGGCGCTGACGAAGGATCTCGAGGTGGGCATCCGGCTCGTCCAGAAGCAGCACGGCGCCAGGATTCGCCGTCATGTGTGCCAGGAGTAGCAGAGTCTGCTGCTGTCCACGGCCACTCGATGAGAGGTCGAGCTGGGTGGAGGCCGGAGTGCGGTAGGACATCACGATCTCGCCCCGCTCTCTGACGTACTTTGGTGCGTCGAGCTCGATGCCAAAGAGCGCGCGCATCCGGTCGACGAGACGAAGCCACTTCTCCTCGCCGGCCTGGAGCACGAGCCAGCAAAGGTTGCGCAGCACCTCTGCGGTGCGTCCCTCACCCAGCCGAACGTTGATCGCGCCTTCGTCGAGGCGCGTCTCGTTCGCGGAGAGCCCGGACATCGGGTGAAGGTACGCGACCCGAACGTCGACGGCGTCGGGCGGTACCGGCATGCGGCTCTCCCCCCGGCGCGGAGGCCTGCAGTAGAACGATTCCTCGTTCGCGTAGTCGAACTCTAGGCCACAAACCCACTCTCCCGCCTTGCCGACTCCTTCGAGCGTGATTTCGATCAACACGTTCTCGGTGCGCGTCTTGTCGCCCTCGCGACGGCCCGAGCGCACGTGGAGATCGCGCCACAGCAGATTGGCAGCCGGGATGGGTACCGCGATGAGACTACGGCGATTGATCGTGACGCCGGGACGCTTCTCGGGCACCTCACCCGAGCCGCGCTTCTCGGTCCAGCGCTTAAGACCGAAATCCCAAAGGGCCAGCGCCTGAAGCGCCGAGGTCTTCCCCGCGTTGTTCGGCCCGATGAGCACGACGCGCTGGCCAAGCTCGATGTCGACCTCATCGAAGAGCTTGAAGTTCCGAATCTTCAGCCTCGTCAACACGCGGTCGAGTTACGTCGCCGGCCACAAAGCGTCAAACGAGCTTGCATCGAGCCGCAGGCGCCCGAGCAGGGAAGACCCGACGAATCGCGAGCAGCGCGTGTCAGCTCGCCCCAGGGGGCATCTTCGCGAACGCGGGCACGTCGGTGGGGATCGTCGTCCACGGCCGCGCGCTCGACGTGAAGACGTGCAGCTGCGGGCGGAACCACGAGGCGTCGTCCAGGCTGCCGGCACGGATCGCGAGGCCCGGCATGCCGGCGCTCTTGCCGTACACCTGCGAGCCGCACTCCGGGCAGAAGTGGTGCTCGACGCGGCTGCCGCTGTCCGCGACGTACTCGCGGCAGCGGGTCGTTCCCGCGACCGTCACGGCCTCGAGCGGCACCAGCAGGTTCGAGGCGCTGTCTCCGCCGCTCGAGCGCTGGCACTCGCGGCAATGGCAGATGCCGGACATCGTCGGCTCGGCGCGGATCTCGTAGCGGACCCGGCCACAGGCGCATCCTCCGCGGATCGGAAGCTTCATCACGTCGTCTTCTCCTTGCTCCGGAGCAGGGGTTCGAGGCAATCGAGCGTCGCCGCCCAGCCCGCCGCGTGCTGCTCCCGCGTCCACGCGTCGGGGAATCCTTCGTGGGTCACCTTCACCTCGGTCGCGTGGCCGAGCGGGCGCAGCTCGACCGTGACCAGCGTCTCGGCCGGGACGACCGTCTTCCACACCTCCCAGATCCACGAGAAGCGAAGCCGCCGCGGGGCATCGATCTCGCGGAAGACGCCGCCGACCACCGACCGCTCACCCTCGGGCGAGCGGAACTCGAAGCGGTAGCGGCCGCCGACGCGGAGGTCGACGCGTGCGTCGACGCAGCGCGCCTCGCCGGGGCCGAACCACTCGACCAGCTTGCTCGGCTCGGTGAAGCAACGGAAGACCAGGTCCGGCGTGCCGCGGACGGTGCGCAGCACGACGACCCGCGCCGTCTGGGCGCGCGCCTTCGGCTCAGGCACGCTCTCGCCCTTTCTTCTTGCGACGTCTGCCGGACGCGAGCCGCGGCGTGGCCGTCTCGCGGGCCGCGAGCTTCTCGACGTGCGCGGCGAGCGCGTCGAGGCTGGCCGTCCAGAACTGCCGGTGCTCGCTCAGCCAGCCGAGCGCCTCGTCGAGCGCGCCCCGCGTGACGGCGCAGACGCGCGTGCGCCCATCGGCCGTCCTCGAGATCAGCCCCGCGCGCTCGAGGACGTCGAGGTGGCGCGAGATCGACGGCAGCGACAGCCGGTAGGACGCGGCAAGGCCCGTCACCGGCGCGGGGCCGCGGCGCAGCCGCGCGAGGATGTCGCGCCGCACGGGATGCGCGAGCGCCCAGAAGGTCATATCGAGCCGCTCGTCGGTCACGTTTCTTATTTAGGCTAAGTAGAAAACGACGTCAAGGGGCCCCCGCGGAGGACGCCCCGGCTTGCGAACCCGCCCGGCGCTCGCGACAACGACCGGATGACTGCCGCCGCCGCCCCGTCCGCCGACGACCTCGCCGCCTACGCGGCCGCGTCGCGCGAGAGCTACGAGCAGCACCTGCGCGAGCTCGTCGAGATCCCGAGCGTCTCCGTCGACCCGGGGCGCAAGGACGACGTGCGCCGCGCCGCCGAGCGCGCCGCCGAGCTCGTGCGCTGGGCGGGCGGCGAGGCGAGGGTGATCGAGACCGGCGGCCACCCGCTGGTGCACGGGCGCCTCGGCGACGACCCGCGCCTGCCGACCGTCACGGTCTACAACCACATCGACGTGCAGCCCGCGGACGAGCCCGAGTGGCGCAGCGATCCGTTCCGGCTGACCATCGACGGCGAGCGCTACCTGGCCCGCGGCACGACGGACGACAAGGGCCCGGCCCTCGCCGCGCTCTACGGCGCGCGCTGGGCGCGCGAGCACGGCGTCCGGGCGAACGTCGCCTTTCTCTGGGAGCTCGAGGAGGAGATCGGCTCGCCGCACTTCGCGGCGACGATCCGCGGCCAACGCGCCGCCCTCGCGACCGACTCGGTCGTGGTCAGCGACACGGTGTGGGTGTCGCGCGCGCGCCCCGCGTGCCCGGCCGGTCTTCGCGGCCTGCAGGGCTTCCGCCTGTCGCTGCGCACCGGCGAGACCGACCAGCACTCCGGGACGACGGGCGGCGCGGCGCGCAATCCGGTCGCGGAGATCGCCGAGGTGGTCGCGTCGATGCTCGACGCGAGGAGCGGCCGCGTCAAGATCAGGGGCTTCTACGACGACGTCGTCAAGCCGACCCGCGCGGAGCTGCGCGACCTCGAGCGCTGCGGCTTCAGCGTCGCGGCGTTCAAGAGGGACCACCTGCTCCGCTCGCTCCGCACCGACGACGCGCTCGACGCGATGAAGCGCCTCTGGCTCATGCCGACGCTCGAGGTGCACGGCATCGCGGGCGGCTACCAGGGACCCGGCGTCAAGACCGTGGTGCCCCCGGCGGCGACGGCGATCGTGTCGTGTCGCCTGGTGCCCGACATGAAGCCGGAGCGGGTGGTGCGGCTCGTGCGCGAGCACGTGCGGCGGGTGAACCCCGACGTGCGCGTGCAGCCCGAGCACGCCCTGCCGGCCTACAAGGGCCGCACCACCGGGCCGTACGCCGACGCCGTGCGTGCGGCGATGAAGGCCGCGTTCGGCCGCGAGCCGGTGTTCGTGCGCGAGGGCGGCTCGATCGGCGCGGTGCTGGCGATGGAGAAGATCCTGCGCGCGCCGGTCTACTTCCTCGGCCTGTCGCTGCCCGAGCACGGCTACCACGCGCCGAACGAGAACTTCGACTGGCGCCAGGCGTGCGGCGGCATGGTCGCGTTCGGGCGCTACTTCGAGCGGATCGCGGCGCTCAGCGCTGGATCGTCTTCAGGTACTCTACGAGCAGGGTGATCTGCCCGCGCGCGACCTCGTCGGCCGTGTCCACCGGCATGTCCTCGCCGAGCCGTTCGCCCCACACCGGCATGTCGCGCGTCCCGTGCGCCGGAATCGTCGTGCGACCGTCGATGTAGGCGGCCACGTCTCCCGCGCGGAAGCCGCCGCGGCGCTTCGCGAGCGAGGTGAGGTCCGAGGGCTTGGTCAGCATGACCGCCGCCACCGTCCCGTCGCCGCGACCATGCGGGCCGTGGCATGCCGCGCAATGCTCGACGTAGAGGCTCCTCCCTGCCTCCTCCATGACCGAGCGAGGCTCGGCACGGGCCGCGCCGGGCAAGCCGAGCAGGATCGCGGCGAGGAGCAGCGTCGTACCCGGTGCCGGATCGGCGCGGCGGCGACGTCCGTCCTTCGTTCGCTGCGTCGAGGTCACGCGCCCGGGTCGCGCGGCAGCTCGGGGGCGAGGCCGAGCTGGCGCAGGATCGTCGCGGTGTCCCAGTAGACGCGCTCGTTGACGATGCGCTCGCCGTCGAAGAAGAACAGCGCGACCATGCGGCAGCGGAACGAGCGCCCGGTCGGCGGGATGCCGCGCAGCGGTCCGCGGTGCGTGCCGAGCAGGTCGAACTCGACGATCACCACGTCGTCGGCGTGGTGGATCGCGTGCACCTCGTTGCGCTGGTCGGGGAACGCGGCGCGCGACGCCGCGTAGTAGCGCGACACCGCGTCGGCGCCGTCGTAGACGTCGCCCGTCGCGATCAGCTCGTAGTGCGGGCGCGCGAAGGTCGCGAGCGTGACGTCGAACGCGTGCCGGTTCTCGGACTCCATGTGCTCGCGCACGACGGCTTCCCGTCGCGCGCGCAGGCCGTTGGCCGCGGCCTCGTCGGACATGTGCGCCTCCTTCGCTTGAGCTCCGGCTCTGCGTACACGCGCCGCGCGCGGCGCGCTACAGCTCGACCTCGCGTCCGAGCAGGATGACGCGCCCGGGCGGGATGCCGAGCGCGTTCGTCAGCGGCGGCGTGAGGCGCGCGAGCAGCGAGAAGAGCTGCTTGCGCCAGCGCGCCATGCGCGACGGCCCCGTCGCGAGCAGGCGGTCGGCGGAGACGAAGAAGTCGGTGCGCTCGACGTCGAGCAGGAGGCCGCGGTTCGCGCAGCATGCGGCGATCGTGGCGACGTGCGGCTGCTCCATGAAGCCGAACATCGCGAGCACGCGGTAGACGCCCTCGCCGAGATCGAGCACGGTGACGCGCTCCTCGTCGGGCACGCGCGGCTGCTGCGCGCTTCCGGTCGACAGCAGCACGACGCGCTCGTGCAGGACGCGGTTCACCGCGAGGTTGCGCTCGAGGATCGCCGGGATGCTGCCGGTGTTGGTCGTCCAGTAGACGACGGTGCCGGGAACGCGGCGCGGCGGCCGCTCGCGCAGCGCCTGCACGAAGCGGTCGGCCGGCGTCCCCTGGCGGGTCAGCAGCGCGGCGAGCTCGCTGCGGCCGCGCTTCCAGGTCGTCATCACGGTGAAGACGGTGAGCGCGATCGTGATCGGCACCCAGCCGCCCGAGGCGATCTTGTCGAGGTTCGCCACCAGGAAGGCGAGGTCGAAGACCAGGAAGCCGCCCGTCACCGCGGCCGCGAGCGGCACGGGCCAGCGCCAGTGCCGGCGCGCGACGCGGTAGAACAGCAGGCTCGTGATGGTCATCGTCCCGGTGACCGCGATGCCGTACGCGTCGGCGAGCGCGTCGGAGCTGCGGAAGCCCAGCACGAGCAGGATGCACAGCACCATCAGGCCGCGGCTCACGTGCGGCATGTAGATCCGGCCGCGCTCGACGTCGGACGTGTGGATGACGGGGAAGCGCGGCGCGTAGCCGAGGACGACCGCCTGCTGCGTCAGCGAGAAGGCGCCCGAGATCAGCGCCTGCGAGGCGATGATCGTCGCCACCGTCGCGAGCGCGACCAGCGGGTAGAGCGCCCAGGGCGGCGCGAGGTCGAAGAACGGATGGCGGCTCGCCGCGCCGCCCTCGAGCAGCAGGACCCCCTGCCCGAAGTAGTTCAGCACCAGCGCCGGGAATACGATGGCGTACCAGGCGACCCGGATCGGCCGCGCGCCGAAGTGCCCCAGATCCGCGTACAGCGCCTCGCAGCCGGTCACCACCAGCACCACCGAGCCGAGGACGAACAGGGCATCCGAGCCGCGCGACGCGAGCAGGGCGAGCCCGTGGCGCGGGTCGAGCGCGTGCAGCACCGACGGGTGCGTCGCCTGCTCGAGCGCGATGCTGCGCGCGCCGAGCGCGCCGATGACGACGAACCACACCAGCATCGCCGGTCCGAACACGGCCGCGACGCGCCCCGTGCCGCGCTTCTGCACCAGGAACAGCGCGGCCAGGACGACGACCGTGAGCGGCACGACGAGCGGCTCGAAAGCCGTGGTCGCGACCTCGAGCCCCTCCATCGCGGACAGCACCGAGATCGCGGGCGTGATGACGCCGTCGCCGTAGAGCAGAGCCGCGCCGAAGATGCCGCACGCGGCCAGCGCGCGGACGGCCGTTCGCGGGGGCTCGTTCTCGCCGGCGCGACGCGCGGTTGCGAGCGCGAGCAGCGCGAGGATGCCGCCCTCGCCCTGGTTGTCCGCGCGCAGCAGCACGGCGAGGTACTTGACCGAGACGACGACGAACAGCGCCCAGAAGACCAGCGACAGAACGCCGAGCACGTTCTCCTGCGTCGGCGGCACGGCGCGCGGGCCGATGAAGCACTGGCGCAGCGCATAGAGCGGCGACGTGCCGATGTCGCCGTACACCACGCCGAGCGCGCCGAGCGCGAGCAGCGGCAGCGCCTGCGCGCGCGTCGCGGGCGTGCGCCCGGGCGTCGCGCCGGCGCCCCG